>JABDQU010000365.1 GCA_013042105.1 Boseongicola sp. | reverse complement strand
GTCTGTCTGACCGCATTGGCGGTGCCATTGCCGGACGCCGTTCAGGATGTGACCGTGTCGATCGGGGATGGCTGGCCGGTGTCACCGCAGATCAAAGGAGCTTTGAAATCGCTGCCGGGCGTGGTGCTGATCGAGGATATCTAGTCGGGTGAAACGCTAGCTCCAGTTGAAGTTCTTTGAGCAAAGCGCAACCAGTCTCAGGCCTGTACCGCCAGCTGTGATAATGTCGCCGTCTCGCAGTGTGGCGGGGCGATTTGCGACAATGCCGTTCACGCGCACTCCAGTTTCGCCCACATTATCAAGGACAAAGGCATGCTGGCTGTCGTCGTATGAGATTTGCGCATGGCACTGGTCCGCAATGGAGCTATCGCCAAAGGTAAGCGGAATTGTCTGGTCCGCACCTTGCCCGATCTGCGTCACACCGCGTTCCAACACGAACCATTCGCCAACACCGGGCCCCTCGACCACGACAAGCCACCCATGAGGATAGCGCGCGCCGCTGGTCGCTTTCGGGTTAGCGACGGCGCTGGGTTGCGCGGGTGCCTTGGGGGCTTCGGGGACAGGAGGTGCGGGAGGCGATTCCTTGCTTTCGACCGCAGAAGGAACCGGCGCCTTCGCAGCTTTCGGTTTGTCCACGATATTTGTGGCGTCCATCCACGACGTATCCAGCGTTTCGGGATGTGCAGGCTGAATATTCAAAACCTCATCCGGGACGGACTGATGGATGATTGCGACATCCTTCTTTGGCTTCGCGCCACCTTTGCGGCCAAATAGTTTTCCAAGCATCGACGTTCTCTCCGGGTCAAGCACTGCGCCGCATCGCGGGCGTGTGAGAAGACCATTATCAGGAAATCTGCCAAAACCGTGGCAGCAAAGCGGACAGGCGATCAGAGTGGTAACTTGGCCACAAGGCATTGCCGGAGGGTAGCCCCGCAACAAGAAGCTTCACGGCTTCGTGCCTTAAGCAAACTGGGGGGCGCAACGGTCCACGCAAGTGCCAAAAAAGGCATCAACACTTGCCTATGAGCTGCGAATTGCGAGTCAGGCGATTTCTTCGTCTCGGTGCGCATCACGCAGAACGTTCTTTTGCACTTTTCCCATCGTGTTGCGAGGCAGCGCATCGGTTAGAATGTATCGTCTGGGGTGCTTGAAGCGCGCGAGCTTTGGCTCAATCTGAGTCGCGATTTCCTGCCCGGAAAGGCACTGGTTTTCACAAACAACCGCCGCCAAAACGCTTTCACCGAAGTCGGCATTCGGAACGCCAAAGACTGCGCTTTCAACCACACCGTCTATATCGTTGATGACGTCCTCAATCTCTTTCGGATAGATATTATAGCCACCGGATATAATCAGGTCTTTTTGCCGTCCGACGATGGAAATACGACCGTCATCTGACTTGATCCCGAGATCGCCCGTGATGAAGAAACCGTTGTCGCGAAGCTCCTCCGCGGTTTTTTCGGGCATGTTCCAATAGCCCCGAAAGACGTTGTCGCCACGAACTTCGATCATGCCCACCTCGCCCGGAGCAACCGGCGTTCCGCCGTCGGTGATTTCGACTTCGGTTCCGGGCAAGGCATATCCGACGGATCCGGCCAGACGCTCACCGTCATAGGGATTTGAGGTGATCATGTTGGTTTCTGTCATGCCATAGCGCTCAAGGATGCGATGGCCGGTGCGGTCTTCAAATGCCTTATGAGTTTCGGCCAATAGAGGAGCGGAACCGGACACGAACAGGCGCATCTTCTCCACAAGAGATTCCGTCAGCCTTTGGTCGCCAAGTAGCCGGGTGTAGAAGGTCGGGACGCCCATCAAGAGCGTTGATACGGGGATTTCAGCGATGATCTTGTCGACGTCGAAATCTGCCATGAAGCGGACTTCCGCTCCGGCCAGAAGCGATGTGTTCATTGCCACAAACAAGCCGTGCGTGTGGAAAATCGGCAAGGCATGGACCAGCCGGTCGTCTGCCGTGATCTGCCAAAGTTTGGTGAGACTTACTGCGTTGGAAAGCAAGTTCCTGTGGGACAGCATTGCGCCTTTGGATCGCCCTGTTGTGCCTGACGTGTAAAGAAGTGCGGCGAGGTCGTCGGGGCCGCGCGGCACAGTCTTGAAGGATGTGGGTTTTTTGTCTCCCTCGGATGAGAGCGAGCCACTACCATCTGCGGCCAAGGTAAGCACCAGAGCCTTGGTTTTGCTCGCGTCCAGAACCTCGGTTTCGTCCTTCGCGTCGCACACGATCAGCGCAGGGGTTGCGTCCTCGATGAAATACGTGAGCTCGCTCTTGGTGTATGCTGTGTTGAGTGGCAAATAGACCGCCCCCGCCTGTAGCGCCGCGCCATAGAGCGCAATCGTGTCGAGGAGCTTGGGGGTTTGCACAACAACTCTGTCGCCCGGTTTCACGCCCGCGTCCCTCAAGACATGCGCCAGTTGTGCGACCCGCGCGACGAAGGCGGCATAGGTGATGCGTGATCCGTCATCGAGCGTCAGAAATACTGCGTGACTCTGAGCATGAGGTGCGATGAGTGCATCGTAGAGAGTGTTGGTCACGATGATATCCAGCCCCTTCTCCAAGGCCGGCGCGGCGTACGTTGGATTAGACTTCTTGTTCATCGCCAACCGTCTATGTCTTTCGTCAAGCATGAACCAGTCTGTTCCTTATTTTCAATACGACAGCTTAATTCCAACCCGACGGATAAACCCTGTTCAAAATTCACACCAAATGCATTCGTTCCGTGCTGCGACGCCATTTATCCTGTTATGAGAACGAGAGGGACAAGGCATGCGCAGCAGACGCTGACGAACAGGTCAGTTCGCCAAAGCTCGGCTCTTTAACAGCACAGCAAATTCTCGGGATCAACTTCCCATTCGAATTCGTTGCCGCATGATGTTTATGAGGGGGGAGTGAAATCGACTTTAATGGTGCCCAGGAGAGGCAATCTACTATTCAGAATTATCATTTAGGAATAGTGACTTAAGAACAGAGAGATCAAACAGAATGGTCCAAGAAGCGGTCCCGATTTAGAGATGGCTAAGAAGTGGGTCCGAACGCAAAGCAGACATTCGCACAAAATGCAGCGAACGACCGCTCGGAGCCCGAAGCGATCGTCTCGCATGCGCGGCATTCTTTGCAATTGATAAAAATCATGGCGAGCGTCTCGGATGCATGCCTTCCTGCGAATAAGATTTAGAAAATAAGGAGGTTATTATGTCCATAAAGATGATTTTGGCTGCCTCGGCCGTATTACTAGGCACGCTTTCAGTTGCTTCAGCGGAAGACCATGCAGGCAAAGAAGAATACATGGTTGCGTGTGCAGTTTGTCATGGAGAGTCTGCCAAGGGAAACGGGCCCTTTGCCTCAATGATGAATGTTGAGGTTCCCGGATTGACCGGCCTTGCCGCAGCCAACGAGGGAGTATTCCCCTTTCTTAAAGCGTTCGAAATTGTAGATGGTCGAACGGGAATGCGTGCCCACGGAGGTCCGATGCCAGTCTGGGGTAACCGTTATAAGTCTGAGGTAGAAAACCTGGGACCTTACAGTTCTGAAATAATTACGCGCGGACGAATTGCAGTTCTTGTGGACTATCTTCAAAGCATTCAAGAATGACGTGCCCATTCAGTAGAAAAGTACCCCGCTGAAACTGTCGATATTCTGCTCCTCTAAGACACCTGTGTCCTCAGAGCCCATCTTGGTGATAACCGAAGCGTACCTGTCACGCTATATGGCATCTCGGTCCGCAAGGCAGTCATTAGACTAGGCTTCAGGTGTTGCCGTGCGGCGAACGGCAGTTTAGTCCGCAACTCGGACATTGGGTCTCCGTGCAGCAAAGGTCTGCTTTCAGACTCATGTGCGCAACACAGCAGAGAACTTCCCTAGTTAATCTTTACTGCGTTTTCGCCTCTATAGTGCAGATTCTCGACCATCTCCTGGGTCGGCGCCATGTTCTTCAAGTAGAACCTTTCCAACTGATCGACGGACGTTCCCGCGTTCTTTGCCAACCAGTGGACGTTGACCTTGCCGTTGGAGCCTCTCAGGCGCGCCTGAAGCGCATAATGCCTCAGCGAATATGGCGAGAGCTTCTTGTCGGGATCGACTAGACCAGCCTCCTTCAGGACATGGTTGAACAAACGCCGTGCCGTGTTGATCGCTGTTCTGCGGTTTGGATACTCCGGCATCCACACATAGGCATCGGGATCGCGCGGGGGCTCTTCAACGAACGGATTTTTAACGTGCTGATACAAAATAGCCGCCACAGGCATTGTTACGGTGATCCGCTTGCCGGTCTTTCCGCCGCGGACACTCAACTCAAGATGTGTCGGGTCTTTGCGCCACTGAACGTCTTTGTGCTTAAGCCCGAACAGCTCGCCCTCTGTCGGCCTCAAGAAACTATGGACGATGAACTTGAACATCTTCGCATGGTGGCTCTTGATCTTGACACCGCGAACAACATCGCCCCGTCTCGCGCATTCAAAGAATGTCTTCGAGAACTGTTTGTACTCCTCGTCCGTAAACGTGTGTCTTGGCGTGTCGACCGTCTTCACCTTCGGCATCGGCGGAAGTGTGTGCATAAGGCCGTCTTCCACAGCGAACGTCATCACCTTGCGGATAATCACGACATGCTTGGACTTCGTTGATTGTGCGAGCGGCTTGTCGCGGTTCTTGTCCAGTTGAACCAAGTACTCACGGATCATTCCTGCCGTGATCTTCGTTACATCGTACTTGCCGAAATAATTGATCAGCCCGTCTTTGGAACGATTGAGCAGTCTGTTATCGCCATGCGCCCACTTTGACTTCCCTTCCTGCGCCGCCATCAAGAGCTTCGCTTAATGCTCAAAGCTAACGGCTTTTATTTGGGCAAAATCGCTGTTCGCCTTGCTGTGATAGGTGTCAGCAAACTCATGGGCGACCCAGATCGCTTCAAGCCGCGTTGTCTCCTTGGAAGATCGCGAAATGTACCTTCCAAGCAACGGATCGCGCAGACGAATATGCCAATACGGGCTTCGACCCGTCTTGTAGATCATCAGCCCTTTACGCAGATGCTTCTTCGACTTGATTGAATTAATTGACTTTTTTGTCTTCTTCTTAGGACCGGCCAAAACCGCCCTCCAAAAGTGTATACCTGTGTATAACTTTAGGCTCGGCGATCGATCACGATCAACCATTCATATAATTCAACAATATCATGGCATTATGGTGCCCGGGGGCGGAATCGAACCACCGACACGAGGATTTTCAATCCACTGCTCTACCCCTGAGCTACCCGGGCACGGGAACGTATGACTTGCGTCATCGTCTGGG
>JABDQU010000364.1 GCA_013042105.1 Boseongicola sp. | reverse complement strand
TCCAGACGCCTGAGCGCCCCGTGATGGTTCTGGATCAACTGATCCAGTCGCGTCTCGGTCCCGACAAACGGTAACTTGTGCCCCGGCAACACCAACTGATCGGGAAACACATAGGTCTGAAACCGCTCACACGCCTCAAGCCACTCCGACACCGGATCGGCCTCCGGCTCGGTCGCATAGACCCCGATGTTGGGAGAGATCGAAGGAATGATCTGATCCCCCGCCAGAACGACCTGCGAATCCTCGGACCAAAGCGTCAGATGCTCCGGCGCGTGCCCATTGCCCTCCAAAACCAACCAACCCCGACCACCCAGAACCAAACGACTGTCCCCAACGACCCGCGTATATCCAAGCGGCAATGGCGCCACCGCATCCGCAAAATTGAATGGCCGCTCACTGGCGCGTTTTGCAAGTATCTCGGCCGACATGCCCCCAGATTTCCAGAACGCCATCGTCTCAGGCGTCGGTCGCTCCTGCTCATCCAGCGTCAACATCCGCGCCATCAGCCACGCCGTGCGCGACATCAGCAACTCGGCGCCATGCTCGGCCACAAACCAACCCGCAAGACCCACATGATCCGGATGGTGATGCGTCACCAACACCCGCGCCACGGGTTTCCCCGCCAAGGGTCCATCCAAAAGCGTCTGCCAAATCGCCCGCGTGCGGCGCGATGCGAAACCGGTATCAACAATGGTCCAGCCATCATCGCCATCCAGAATGTAGACATTCACATGATCCAGAGCCATCGGCAGCGGCAAGCGCGCCCAGAGGATGCCCGTCGCAACCTCAATAACCTCGCCCTCGGGCGGCGGTGTTTCAAACGGATAACGAAGTTTGCGCGTCACATCTGCCATCAGGCAAGTAGGTCATCCACACTCAGATCGTAAAGCCCTTTATCCCCAACCCGCACCTGCGCGCAAAGCGCGTCATGCTCGGGCAACAACCGATCAATATAAAACCGCGCCAATCCGGCCCGTGGTCCTTTACCATCCTCAAACAAAGCTGCCTTCAGATGCGCATCCGCTCCAAGAACCCGCGCAAAGGCCCGCAGATAGGGAACCGCCACAGCATTGCGCGCGCCCTGATCCTGCGTAACCAACCACTCTGATGTCTCGCGCAACGTCTCCGCCGCGCCCCAGACCGGCTCCCCAAGCTCCGGCATCACCTTGCGCGCAGCCTCGGCATTTGCCTCGACGTCGTCCAGAAGCCGGAACGCCGCCTCGCCCCCATCGGACAGTTTGCGCCCCACAAGGTCCATCGCCTGAATGCCGTTGGTGCCTTCATAAATCGGCGTAATCTTGGCATCGCGCACAAACTGCGCCGCGCCCGTTTCCTCGACAAACCCCATGCCGCCATGGATCTGCACACCGGTGCCCGCAACCTCAACGCCCACGTCCGACCCAAACGCCTTGGCAATCGGCGTCAGAAACGCCGCCCGCGCCACCCAGGCAGCGTCGCCGGTGGCCTTCTCCATATCCAAAGCCACCGCACAGGCGTAACAAATCGCTCGCGCCGCAAAAATATCGGCCTTCATACTCATCAGCATCCGCCGCACATCGGCGAACTCAATGATCGCGCCCGTGCCGCCAACCGCGCCCTGCTTGCGCTCAGACGCAAAAGCCACGGCCTTCTGATACGCCGCCTCGGCCACCCCAATGCCCTGAAATCCAACCGCCAGACGTGCCGCGTTCATCATCGTGAACATCGCCGCCATACCGCCGTTTTCCGGCCCCACAAGCCAGCCCGTCGCACCGTCATAATTCATCACAGCCGTCGGAGACCCATGCAGCCCCATCTTATGCTCAAGACTGACAACATTCAGAGAATTCGCCGCCCCAACCGACCCATCCGGGTTCGGGACATATTTCGGCACCATGAACATAGAAATTCCCCGCGTGCCGGGCGCGGCATCCGGAAGGCGTGCCAGAACCAGATGACAGACGTTCTCGACAAGTTCATGATCGCCCCACGAGATGAAAATCTTCTGACCGCTGATCTTGAAGGACCCGTCGCCATTCGGCTCAGCCTTGGTGCGCAAGGCGCCGACATCACTGCCCGCCTGCGGCTCGGTCAGGTTCATAGTGCCGGACCACGCACCCGTCAGAAGCTTGGGGATGTAGGTCCCCTTGATCTCGTCCGACGCATGCGCCTCCAAAGCCTCGATCTGACCTTGCGTCAGTAAGGGCAACAACTGAAACGACAGACACGCGCCCGACAGAAACTCGTTCACCGCAAACTGGATCGTCTCCGGCAATCCCATCCCGCCACGCTCTTCAGACGCGGCCAAGCCGATCCAGCCCCCATCAGAAAACACTGCATAAGCCTCATCGAACCCCGGCGTGACCCGGACAACGCCGTTTTCAAGACACGCACCCTGCAGATCCGACACCCGGTTCAAAGGCGCGAGAATTTCATCACAAAGCTTGCCCGCTTCGGCCAGAACCGCCGAAACAGTCTCCGTTCCGGCATCTTCAAAGCGCTTGGTTTCAAGAAGCTGGTCGTATCCGACCACTGCCGAAAGCACGAACTCAACGTCTGAAACTGGCGAACGAAAGGACATCCCGACCTCATCTGTCAGCTTGGCAATTTCCCCCACGGGCGCTAAGCCACGCCTCAGGGTCTCGTCCTACATTGAGCGCAAGCAGCCCGGACCCACAACCTGAACGCAGCGTCACGAAAGCGGCAAATGAACGAAACGGTCGAAACCCGCGTCCTTGGAACAAGTGAAGCCGAGATTGCTGATGCAGGTCAAAGACTTGCCAGAGGCGAACT
>JABDQU010000363.1 GCA_013042105.1 Boseongicola sp. | reverse complement strand
GCCACCAAAGTGGTCAGGGCGCGGTCGCGACGCTCCTTCACCACTTGCATCGGCTCCGGACGCTTCCTCATGCCCCTGCCCTCGCCGGTTCAATCGTAAAAGCGCCCGTCGCCGTCGCCACCGGGTTACTTCGATCATCATCCATCGCCACGGCCCGCACAAAGGCCACAGTGCGCGTCACGTGATAACACTCCGCTCGGGCCACCAAAGCCTGTCCGGGGGTCGCCGCACGCATGTAATCAATCCGCAGATCAAGCGTCGCCGTGCTGCCCGGATTGGCCGGATGCGCCATCACGGCGGCACCACTGCACGTATCCATCAACGTCGAAATCGCGCCGCCATGCACAACACCTGTCGCCGGATCGCCGATCAACCGCTCGTCATAGGGCATCGACAACTCGGCCACGCCGTCGCCGATCTCGACAAAGGACATCCCCAAAGCCCGAGCATGCGGAATGCTTTCGATGAACTGTCGCGCCACCTGCGCTCTGATGTCGTCGGACACAAGATACCTCCCAGCCTAACTCTATCAAGCAGCGCCGCGCGGTCGTTGCAAGCGTCGACTGCATCATGGCCGTTGATCCCTGCCAAAAGCACGGCTAATCTGATTGAAGGGAGAGCCGGATGGCTGACGAATGTCTGAATTTCAAGGAAATGTGCGCGCGCTTCGACGTGACGCCTCGGACGTTGCGATATTACGAATACATCGAATTGCTCGCTCCCGAAAAGGAAGGCCGTTCACGCTTTTACAGCACCCGCGAGATCGTACGCATGACTCTGATTTTGCGCGGACGCCGTTGGGGCTTTAGTCTGGAAGAAATTCGACAGTGGCTTTTGATCTACGAAGCCGAAGGGACGTCTCCCCAATACCGCGAATTTGTGCGGCTCGCGGATCGGCAACTTGAGGTTCTGGGGTCCGAACTTGAGACCCTGAAAAAGACCATCGAAGATCTGAAGCGTGCACGTGCAGACGTGCTGAAGTCGCTCGACTAGGCACGCAACGCGCGCGTAATTCCGCCGACCAGCCTCGTGACGCGACGTTTTCTTTACGTGCACGTCAACTTCCCTTGCGAGACGGCGTTCGGATTGGCATGTGAGCAGTCAACCCGAGAGGTTCGACCATCTACCGGAGAGACCCGTGCCAGAACATTATTTAACAATTCGTCAAATGTGCGACGCCTACGATGTGACACCCCGCACGCTCAGATTCTACGAAGCCAAAGAGCTTTTGTCGCCCATTCGTCAAGGCACACGCCGCCTTTATACGCGTCGCGAACGCGCGCGCCTCAAGCTTGTCCTGCGCGGAAAACGCTTTGGTTTCAGCCTTGAAGACATCCGCCAACTGCTCGATCTTTATGACACATCCGGCCAGAACCTTGCGCAAATCGAACGCGCCCATGAGCTGGCCAAAGAGCGTCTTGGCGACATGATCCGCCAGCGCGATGAACTGACCGTCGCCATAGACGACCTGCGCCAGCAGATGGAATGGGGCGCTGAAGTCATGGCCTCCTTGACGTCCAAGTCAACCACGGCCGCTGAATAACAATTTCGATACGAAGGACCGTCCGATGCCAACCTTTACACCACCTGTCAAAGACATGCAGTTCCTGCTGCACGAAGTGTTGAAAGTGTCCGAAAGCGACACCCCCGGCTATGATGAACTTGAGGCCGACTTCACCGGCGCCGTTTTGGAAGAAGCCGGCAAGATTGCCGCCAATGTCCTGCAACCCCTGAACAGTGTCGGCGACGAAGAAGGCTGCACGCTGGAAAACGGCGTTGTGCGCACGCCAAAGGGCTTCAAGGAAGCCTTTGCGATGATGGCCGAAGGCGGCTGGACGGGCCTCGATTGCGACCCGGAATACGGCGGTCAGGGCATGCCCCACATCTTGAACACCGCCACCGGCGAAATGTTCTCCTCCGCCAATATGGCCTTCCAGATGTATGTCGGTCTGACACACGGCGCCGCATCCGCGCTCCACGAACATGGCTCAGACGACCAGAAAGCCACCTATCTGCCCAAGCTCTATTCCGGCGAATGGACTGGCACGATGAACCTGACCGAACCGCATTGCGGCACCGATCTGGGTCTGATCCGCACAAAAGCCGAACCGCAGGACGATGGCAGCTATAAAATCTCCGGCCAGAAAATCTGGATCTCGGGTGGTGAAAACGATCTTGGCGAAAACATCGTTCACCTCGTGCTCGCCAAAATCCCCGACGGTCCGGAAGGCGTCAAAGGCATCTCGCTTTTCGTCGTCCCCAAGTTCCTCGTGAACGAGGACGGCTCGCTTGGTGATCGCAACGCGGTCACGTGCGGCGGCCTGGAATCGAAGATGGGCATCCACGGCAACTCAACTTGCGTGATGAACTACGACGGCGCCACCGGCTGGCTTGTCGGCGATATGCACAAGGGCATGCGCGCGATGTTCACAATGATGAACGAAGCCCGCCTTTCCGTCGCCCTTCAAGGCTATGCGCAAGCCGAAGTCGCCTATCAAAACGCGCTCGGCTTCGCCCGCGATCGCCTTCAGGGCCGCGACGTGACCGGCACCAAAAACCCGAATGGCCCGGCTGATCCAATCATCGTCCACCCTGACGTGCGCCGGAACCTGCTCGACCAGAAATCTATCGCCGAAGGTGGCCGCGCCCTCGTCTTTTGGGGCGCCTCAATGATCGACCGCTCCCAGCGCGCTGGTGACGCAGACGCCGAAGCCATGATCTCGCTCTTGATCCCCGTGATGAAAGGCTTCCTCACAGACAAGGGTTTCGAGGCCACCGTTCTGGCCCAGCAAACTCTCGGCGGGTCCGGCTTCACCAAAGAATGGGGCATGGAACAATTCGTGCGCGATGCCCGGATTGCGATGATCTACGAAGGCACCAACGGCATCCAGTCGCTTGACCTCGTTGGCCGCAAGCTTGGTCAGGATGGCGGCAAAGCGATCATGGCGTTCTTTGAGCTCGTGAAGTCCTTCATAAAGGAAAACGACGACAACGACGCCCTGAAGGCGCAGTTCCTGGAACCGTTGAAGGCCGCGTCAAAAGACCTTCAAACCGCCGCGATGTATTTCATGTCCGATGGCATGAAAAACCCCAACAACGCGCTGGCCGGGTCCTACGACTTCATGCACCTCTTCGGCCATGTAGCGACAGGCCTGATGTGGGCGCAGATGGCGAAAGCCGCGCATGTTGCGATTGAGGCCGGTGCATCCGACACCGACTTCTACACCGCCAAGATTGAAACCGGGCGCTTCTACATGGCGCGGCAACTGCCCATGACATCGACCCATCTTGCGCGTATTCAGTCCGGGGCCGACCCGGTAATGACGCTGGAGGCCGCAAACTTCTGAAACCGGAGCTGACATGCCCAAACGCCTTCGCCTGACCCGCCGCTTTCCCGTCGCCATGACCGAAGA
>JABDQU010000362.1 GCA_013042105.1 Boseongicola sp. | reverse complement strand
TCTTCGGTGATCATTCGCCGATGCCAGCCTGTGCGCGGGCGTTGGCAATCAGAGCAAGCGCGCCGTCGTTTCCCGCAAAGACCGTTTCGGCTTCGGCGGCGATGGCTTGGGCGCGGTTGGTGTCTCCCAAAACGCCTAAGGTGGAAATGAGCCGCGCCCAGTCTTCTGGCGGCCCGCCTTCGATGGCAAGGCGATCTGCAAGGCGTCCGACCATGCCTTGGATCATCTCCGCGCGTTCTTGTGGCGTCATGTCATTTGCAGCTGCAATGTCGTCATCACTGAGCGCGGGCAGGCTGGATGTGGCTGGGAGTTCGTAATTGGTCACGCCGGCGGCAAAAGCCACGTCGAAGATTTCCGCGCGCACGACAGGCACCCAAGGAGCGCTGGGTGGGCTGTCTTCCAAAAGCTGTGCCCAAATCGTAAAGGCGCGGTCCGCACGGCCAGCCTGAGCTTCGGTAAGTCCGAGATAATAACGCGCTGCACCGTTTTCGGGAGAGGTGCGGAGGACCTCGTGCACCACGTTCTCGGCTTCGGGCGAGACATAACCTCCGGCTGCGAACACCATGATGTCTACGAGGGTAAGGCGGTCTGTATCTGTGGCCGCGTCGCCTTTCGCGGCGATAAGTTGCTCCTGAGCGATGCGGGCGGCGGCGTAATTGCCGAGGCGTGCTTCGTATTGTGCCAGAAAGGTCAGGCCCTGAATGTCGCCCGGACGTTCCGCAACGGCTTCGCGCAGTTGCTCCATCAAGGTCAGAAACTCGGGGTCGGGGGCCCCGAGGCGCGGAAGGTCGTCGCGCATTTCGGCTTCAGCGGCGGTCTGCCTTGGACGCTCGGCACGGGCTTCTTCCAGCGCGGCGAGGCGGGTTTTCATCGGCATATCGCCATAACCCGGCGCGCCAAGCCAAGCATAGGTGCCCAGACCGCCGGCGACGACGCACAAGGCGACGATGGCAATGCCGATCCCGCTCTGACCTTTTTGGTCGGCGGTGTCTTCGGTATTGCGAGTGTCTGCTTCCAAAAGGCGGCGCGAGACTTCGACGCGCACAGCGTCGGCTTCGCTTTCCGTCACGATCCCGCGGGCCAGATCGCGTTCCACTTCGGCAAGCTGGTCTTTGTAAACTGCGATATCGGAATGTGCGGCCGTCACATCGCGCAGACGCGCAGCGCGCAAGGCGCCTATCAGGAGGCCGGAAACGGCGAGGGTGATTGCGACAGAGACGATCCAAAACATCATGTGTTTCATTTAGTGATGAACGCGGGCAATCGAAAGGGTTTTTGCGCCCTGCGACAGTGGGTCTTAGGGCCATTTGCTGCTTCGTGTCGCGAAACCGCCAATGGGTGCCGCTTGTTGCCTTCACATTTGTGCATTTTTTGACGAAGAAAGATTTAACCGTCGGAGGGAGTCCGGCATCGCTAGGGTGAACCGCAAAATGAGTCGTTATTCCGTTTTTGCCGTCGCGCGTGAGGCGTTTCGTGATCATCAGGGCTGGACTCGCGCCTGGGGATCGCCGGAGCCGAAGCGCAAGTATGACGTCATCATCATTGGTGCGGGCGGGCATGGGTTGGCGACGGCGTATTACCTTGGAAAGAACCACGGCATTCGCAATGTTGCAGTGCTGGAGAAGGGCTGGCTTGGGGGTGGCAACACTGGCCGGAATACGACGATCATTCGCTCAAACTATCTGCAGGATCCTTCGGCGGCGATTTATGAGAAGGCGCGGTCCTTGTATGAGGACCTGTCTCAGGACCTGAACTACAATGTCATGTTCAGCCCGCGCGGTGTGATGATGCTGGCACAGACCGAGCATGAGATCCGGGGTTACAAGCGGACTGCGCACGCCAATGCGTTACAAGGTGTGTCGACCGAGTTCATCAGCCCGGCACAGGTGAAGCAGCTGTGTCCGATCATGGAAATTCGTGGACCGCGTTATCCGGTGTTGGGCGCGCTTTGGCAGCCGCGCGGTGGGACGGCACGTCATGATGCGGTGGCTTGGGGCTATGCGCGGAAATGTTCTGAGATGGGCATGGATATCATCCAGAAATGCGAAGTGACCGGTGTGCGCTCGGAAGGGGGCAAGGTTGTCGGGGTGACGACGTCACGCGGGGATATTGATTGCGATAAGCTGGGCGTGGTTGTTGCCGGGCATTCGGGGCATGTGGCCGATATGGCCGGATTCCGGTTGCCGATTGAATCGGTGGCTTTGCAGGCTTTGGTCAGTGAACCCGTCAAGCCGTGCATGGATGTGGTCGTAATGGCGAATACGGTGCACGGCTATATGAGCCAGTCCGACAAGGGCGAAATGGTCATTGGGGGCGGCACGGACGGATATAACAACTATACGCAGCGCGGCTCGTTCCATCACATTGAGGAAACCGTGCGGGCGCTGGTTGAGACCTTTCCGATGATCTCGCGGTTGAAGATGCTGCGCCAGTGGGGCGGGATTGTGGATGTGACGGGGGATCGTTCTCCGATCCTGTCCAAGACGCCATTAGAGAACTGCTTTATCAACTGTGGTTGGGGCACGGGGGGCTTTAAGGCCATTCCGGGGTCTGGCTGGGGGATGGCCGAGTTGATGGCGACGGGGCATTCCCCTTTGACAGAGGCGTTTGGGTTGGATCGCTTTAGTGAGGGCCGGTTCATCGACGAAAGCGTTGCGGCCGGGGTGGCGCACTAATGCTATTTTTTGCCGAAGGGCCATCTTTCATCGTCGTGGATGCCGCCGCCGTCGCCAGTCATGCGCGTGCGGCTCAGCACTTTTGGGTCGATCGCGTCGGTGCGGGCCTTGCGACGGGCGTAGAGCGCCATACCGCCGAAACATACCACGCCAAGAACAACGACGAGAAGCAGGTGTTCCATAGTCTATCTCCAGGTTTTCCAGTTCGGACCACCGCCTTTGGCGCGGTTGTTCGTGCGATCCGGCTTGATCGAGAAACCGCGCCACACGGCAATGACAGCGCCAATCAAAACAAGCGCGATGGGCATAATCTGGAAGACAGGTTTCATAAGCGGTCCAATGGGTCGTTCGATGCGTTCGTTTTATACATAGGGACTGTTTTGCCTTGGCTAAGAGGTTCACTGCAAAAAAGACAAGGATCGAAGGTGTCTCAAATTAACGATATTGGCTTGATCCACAGCATGGGCGTCATATCTCCCTGTTCAAAGCAACAGGAGACCCGGAAATGCAAAACGTCCTCAATCGCATGCCAGACAGCGCGTCGCTTCACCGCCGCCGCGGGGCTTTTGCGGGATTTGCTGCGGGTATTGCTGTGCCGTTGTTGTTGGTCGGTGTGTTCATCGTGTCGTTCCGTGGTTACGGGATCATGGAAGAAGCGCCCCAGCCTCCGCAGATTTACTCAAACTTCTGAGACGACTTCGCCTTTCGGGCTGTGTGAGCGGGGTGTGCCATGCTGATCCTGAAATGCCCTTATTGCGATGTCGCCTGTGACGAAACCGAGCTTCATGCCGGTGGCGAGGCGCATTTGACCCGGCATGGTCCGGGGTCGTCTGACGAAGAATTCGAGAGTTACCTTTTCATGCGGGAAAATCCGCGTGGCGTTCATTTTGAACGCTGGCGGCATGTCTACGGGTGCGGCAAGTGGTTTCATGCGGCGCGGGATACGTCGTCGTTGGAAGTCTTCGGGACGTATTCGGCGCAGGTGATGGAGCCTCCAAAAGAGGTCCGCGACGCGATAACGGCGAAGGTGCCGGAATGGCGCTGGAGGGATTTCTCATGAGCTATCGTCTGGACACCGGAGGGCGATTTATTGATCGCTCGGCACCGCGCTCGTTTACGTTCAACGGCAAGACCATGCGGGGCTTTGAGGGCGACACGCTGGCGTCGGCTTTGCTTGGGCAGGGGCAGATGCTGGTGGGGCGGTCATTTAAGTATCACCGGCCACGGGGGATTGTCGCAAGCGGGTCGGAAGAGCCGAATGCGCTGATGAACCTTGGGCGCGACAAGACATTTGAGCCGAATGCGCGCGCGACGACGACGGAGTTGTTTGAGGGTTTGGAGGCAGAGAGCCAGAACCACTGGCCGAGCCTTGAATTTGATATTGGCGAGGTGAACGCAAAGCTGTCGCGGTTTTTGCCGGCGGGCTTTTATTACAAGATGTTCCTGTGGCCGCGGTCCTTCTGGAAGCATGTGTATGAGCCGATTATTCGCAAGTCTGCGGGTCTTGG
>JABDQU010000359.1 GCA_013042105.1 Boseongicola sp. | reverse complement strand
ACACGGTCTTCATCGGGTCCTGCACCAACGGGCGCATTGAGGACCTGCGCGCAGCCGCAGAAGTCGTCAAAGGCAAGAAGATCGCCGTCAAACGCGCGATGGTCGTGCCGGGCTCGGGCCTTGTGCGTGCACAGGCCGAAGAAGAGGGCCTCGCCGACATCTTCAAGGAAGCCGGTTTCGAATGGCGCCTTGCGGGCTGTTCCATGTGCCTTGCTATGAACCCCGACCAGCTTGCCCCCGAGGAGCGCTGTGCGTCCACTTCGAACCGCAACTTCGAGGGCCGTCAGGGCTTCAAGGGTCGCACGCACCTGATGTCACCCGGCATGGCTGCAGCAGCTGCGATCACGGGTAAGCTCACGGATGTGCGCGATCTGATGTAGCGCCGGGCGGCCGTAAACAGGGTGTTAAACCCCAGAACGGTCGCACCGACGTAATACCGACGTAATACCGACGCGATACCGACAGTGGTTTTGCCGAGGTCAGGAGACGAAAAAGATGGAAAAATTCACCAACCTCACCGGGATCGCAGCGCCTATGCCGCTTGTGAATATCGACACCGATATGATCATCCCCAAGCAGTTCCTGAAGACAATCAAACGCACCGGATTGGGCGCGAACCTGTTTGATGAAATGCGCTTTGACCGTGAAGGCAACGAGATCGAGGATTTCGTCCTCAACCAACCCGCGTATCGCAACGCTGAAATCCTTGTTGCGGGCGACAATTTCGGCTGTGGGTCCAGCCGAGAACACGCCCCTTGGGCGCTCTTGGATTTTGGCATTCGTTGTGTGATTTCAACGTCTTTCGCGGACATCTTCTACAACAACTGCTTCAAAAACGGCATTCTGCCAATTGTGGTTTCGCCGGAAGACCATGAGAAGCTCATGGACGATGCCTCGCGCGGTGCGAACGCGACGATCTCGGTCGATCTTGAGACCCAGACGATCAAAGGCCCCGATGGTGGTGAGATCGGCTTTGAGGTGGATGCCTTCAAAAAGCACTGCCTTTTGAACGGTTTGGACGACATTGGCCTTACAATCGAAGCCGCAGCCGACGCGATTGATCGTTTTGAAGCCAAGGCCTCCGCGCAGCGCCCTTGGGTCTGACCCACAATTAACCACAATATATAGGGCCGTCCGTCAGGGCGGCCCTTTTTTCATGCCAAAATGATGCAATCTCGCACCATTCACACCACGAAAATGCCTCAGAGTCCCATCAGAGTTAACGGGTTGTTGCCGTATCTGGGGAAAGAAGGCAAAAATTGGGCAAAATTGAGGCGCACCGTCATAATTGGCGGAACACAAAGAATAAAAAGCCGGTCCGACGTGTTGGATCAGGCCTGAATAAGGGGCAGTTCCGGTGATAATCCGGCTGACAGGGGCAATCGTCCGTGCATTTCTCGTCGTGGTTCTTTTGGCCACGCCGTCGCTGCTGTTGCCGGGTATGACCAGCGACACGGCGCAAATGGTGATGCTTGTGGCGATCTTCGGGGCAGGGCTCACTTTTTTCGAATACGCCTCGTCCTATCCCGGTCTGGTCGAGTTCCGCGACGCGCCCCCCTTTAACCGCATCCGCTTTATGTCTCTCTTCTTAACCGTTGTTTTGCTTGCGCTTTTGACGCGCGGGCAGGTCGAGCCTTCGGCGCTCACGGCCTTCGTGGCCAGCATCGGCGCCTCCATTGGCGACGTTATCGACTTCCCGTATTCGCCCGTCCGCCTCGTCGTATTGATGCTGCCGCCCGACACCTCGGTCGATCACATCGAACTGGTGCGCAACTCGGCTGGTATCAGCTACCTTATCTCGCTGGTTACCCTTGCGATCTTCATCATTCTTCAACGTGTGCACCGTTGGCCCCTGAAAAACGGCAGCTTTAACGTTTGGGTGAACCTGCCCACATTCGACCCTACAGCAGGCGGAGACGTGGTCGAACGCCTCGAAAGAGATGCCCGCTTTAACATTGCCTTAGGGTTTTTGCTGCCATTCCTGACGCCAGCGGTGATCAAATCGGCGACGGCTCTCTTTGGGTCGGTGTCGCTTGAAAACCCACACACGTTGATCTGGACGGTTGCGGCATGGGCATTCTTACCGGCGTCTCTCTTCATGCGCGGCATCGCGATGGGGCGGATTGCGGGCATGATCACCGAAAAACGCCGTCAGTCGAAAATCGACGACGAAGCGGGCAACGGGTTACTGCCCGCCTAAGCGCGTTTCTTGCCGCACTTGTCATCTGCGGACCGGCACTTTGCGAAACATTAAGAATTGCCGTGTATCACACGGAACTGTCGCGCGACGGCCCCGGATTATTGCTGCGTGACATCGAAAAAGGCGAAGACCCGCAAATTCTGGCCAGTCTGGCTGTTGTCGCGCATGCAAATGCAGACGCTATTGTGTTGGCCGACTTCGATTTTGACGCAAATCTCACGGCCCTGAATGCCTTTGCGGACCGGTTACAGATCTATCCCCACCGCTTTGCCCTTGCCCCCAATCGCGGCGTTCACACGGGCCTCGATGCAGATGGCGACGGCCGCTTGGGCGAGCCGGAAGATGCGCAAGGGTATGGTCGGTTTGCAGGTGATGGCGGGCTGGCCATTCTGTCGAAACGTCCCATCGCAACCGGTGATGTCCGCGATCTGTCCCGTCTGAACTGGCAAGATCTGGAAGGCTCTCTCGCCCCCGCAAACGTCGCGCGCTCCCAACGACTATCCACGACGGGGCATTGGATGGTCCCGATTGAAATCTCTGAAAATCAAACGCTTACCCTTATGACCTGGCACGCAACGCCCCCGGTTTTTGACGGTCCCGAGGACCTCAACGGCAAGCGTAACCATGATGAAGCCGCGATCTGGCTGCAGGTGCTGGGCGCACAATTCGGCGCGCCACCAACGACCCCCTTCGTCATTGCGGGTATCTCAAACCTCGACCCTGTTGACGGCGATGGTCGCAACTCTGCCCTGACCACACTCCTTGCGCATCCATCCCTCACAGACCCGCGCCCCTCAAGCCTCGGTGCGCTTCAGGCCTCCAAAGACGATCAAGGCATTAACCTTAACCACACCGGCGACCCCGCCCTCGACACCGTCGACTGGCCCGACACCCCGGATCGCCCCGGAAATCTGCGCGTCACCCTCGCACTTACATCACATGATCTGCAGGTGATCGACACTCAAGTCTTTTGGCCCGCCGATCAGACCAGCCTTATCGGTGAAGCCGTTACAATGGCCTCGCGGCACCGCCTTGTTTGGGTGGATGTCTGCATATCCAACTGCTGAAATCCTGCTGTCTTCTTGACGCTCCGGCAGGGCAGGGGTAGGCCCCTCCAAAACCTGACGTCGGAGACAAAAATGACCAACCCATCCCTCCTCATTCTCGCCGGTGACGGCATCGGCCCCGAAGTGATGACC
>JABDQU010000356.1 GCA_013042105.1 Boseongicola sp. | reverse complement strand
TGGAAGCTTGAGGACGATGCGCGCTTGCGCGAAGTGGTGATTGTGATCCGCGCCGATGAGGCCGCGCACCGCGACACCAACCACGATTTTGCCAACAAGATCGCGTCCGGCGAACACGTCTGAGGCGCTGCCCAAAAGGGTGAAGGGAACATAAAGCGAGCGCGCGGCGGGAAGGTCCCTGCCGCGCGTTTCTTTTTGGGCACATCATTGATATCGCTGACTTTTACCCGAGATAGCAACGTCGGTATAACGTCGGTATCACGTCGGTGCGCCCGCGCGCTGACATAACGCTGCGTTAACGGTTGTGCCGCGACATTGCGCTTTTGTGGTTAAGCATGGATGAAGCCTGCGTGCTTTACCGGCCTTCGTAATCCGCCGGGCGTTTTTCCATGAACGCCAGCACCCCTTCGCGGAAATCCCGGGTCTTGCCACAACGCCCCTGCAGTTTCGCCTCCAGCAAAAGCTGCTCTTCCAACGTGTTGCCCGCACTGGCGCGGATGGCTTCTTTGATCCCGGCGTAGGACGTTGTCGGACCCGCGGCCAATTTCGCCGCGCGGTCGCGCCAGCGGGCCTCGAACGAACCATCCGGAACCGCTTCCCAGATCATGCCCCAGTCCATCGCCTGTTTGGCTGTGACGGGTTCGGCAAACAAGGCAGCCCCCATGGCGCGTGCTGTGCCGACCTGTGCGGGCAGGAAATGGGTGACACCTGCATCCGGCACGAGGCCGATGCGCGCAAACGCCTGAAGGAAGATCGCGCTTTCGGTGGCAATCACCACGTCAGCGGCCAGCGCAAGCGCGGTCCCGGCCCCGGCGGCGGCTCCGTTGACGGCCGCAATCACCGGGATGGGGGCGTCGACGATCGCGCGGATCATCGGCATATACTCGTCCCGAAGCGTCCGTTCCAGATCGGTATTTGCAACCGTCGCGCGGTCGCCAAGATCCTGACCCGAACAAAAGGCGTCGCCCGTGCCGGTGATCACAAGCGCGCGCATCTTAAGGCTCAGCGCCTTGGTGGCATGAAGGATTTCCGCCCGCATCTGCGTGTTGAAAGCGTTTTTCACCTCAGGTCGGTTCAGCGCAATGACGCCATAGCCGTCCGTCTCGGTGACGCGGATGGTTTGATAGTCCATGGGAATTCCTTTTCGATCCGTCTCATCTCACATAAGTGAACTAAACGGTTCGGAAAAGGTGAAACGCGACGTCAGTCGTCAAGAAGTTGGCTGAGACGGGTTTTTTCGGCCTCCGAAAGACCTGTTGCGGCGGCTTCGGGCCGTCTGCGGCGAATGTAGACAGCCGCAATACCAAGGGCGGCCAGCAACATCGCGGGGCCGGCAACCCACAATATCAGCGTCGAGCCGGTGGCTCGCGGCGTCAGCAGCACATATTCGCCGTAACGCGCCACGATGAAGTCGAGGGCCTCGTCATTGGTGTCACCTTCGACCAGACGCTCGCGCACCAAAAGACGCAGATCACGGGCCAGTTCGGCATTGCTTTCGTCGATGCTCTCGTTGCGGCACACCAGACACCGGAGGTTCTTGGATAGCTCACGCGCACGCTCCTCAAGCACCGGATCCTCTAGGATCTCGTCCGGCTGCACTGCCAGCGCGGGCGTGGCCACCAAGAGGCTGATGGCCAGAAGAAGCGCGCGGATCATTCCGCTGGCACCCCGGCGTTGGCCTTTGGCGTCTTGCGCGCGCCTGCCGCCACGCGGAAGCGACGGTCAGTCAACGACAGCAGTCCACCCAGCGACATGATGATCGCGCCTGCCCAAATCCAGTTGGCATAAGGCTTGATGAAGGTGCGCACCGACCAGCCCCCGCCCCCTTGCGGATCACCGATCACAAGATAGAGGTCGCGGAACACGCCATTGTCGATGGCCGCCTCGGTCGTGGGCATGTTGGCAACCGGATAGATGCGCTTTTCAGGGAACAAGGTCGTGACTTCTTGGCCATTCTGCTCAATGCGCATCTCGGCCATTGTGGAAATATAGTTCGGCCCTTCGACCTGCCGCACATCGACCAGCGTCACGTCGTAAGACCCGACACGGAAGCTTTCGCCGGGGTTCGCCACGCGAATATCCTCGATCTGCCAGGCCGTCAGAGCCGCAATACCAATGAAAGTCACACCAAGCCCGGCATGCGCCGTCACGCGCCCCATATCGGCGCGCGGCAGGCGTAGAACGCGTCCTAAGCGGTTGCCGATCGAGCCTCGCCCTGTCCGCTGCCAGATGTCGACCGCCGCCCCAGCCACTAGCCAGACACCAAGCGCAATGCCGATGGGCGCAATCAGTGACCGTTCGGTCTGAATGGTCCAGATCAGAGCGGCGACAACAAAAGTGACGACCAGAACAACCCAAAGCGGTCGCATGGTGTTCATGATCTTCGCACGCTTCCATGGCAACATGGATCCAATTGGCAGGATCACTGCAAGCGCGACCATGAAGGGCGTGAAGGCCGCGTCAAAAAATGGCGGTCCAACCGACAATTTACGGTCCCAGATCAGTTCGGCCACCAGTGGCCAGATCGTGCCGAGGAAGACGACGAAGGTCGCAACGGCCAACAGGACATTATTCGCCACCAGCGCGCTTTCGCGGCTGACCATGCTGAACACGCCCTTGGCCTGCATCTGGC
>JABDQU010000354.1 GCA_013042105.1 Boseongicola sp. | reverse complement strand
TCGCCTGCGAACACCGGCCACCATGCGCCGGCCTCGCCGCGGGTGCCCGTATTGCCGCGCACAACCGACCAATAGGGTGCGCGAAGATCGTTTGGAATGCCTGCGTTTTCCAGCTGCTCGTCGACTTCGGAAACGTCTAGGCCGTGCACCACGCTGGCCGTCATTGGCACCAGATCTTCCACGTCAAACTTGGTGGGAGCGGACCCGAAACGGGCGATATCAAAGCCCTCGATCAGAGCTTCGTGACTGTCGCGCAGTTCAACCGGATCGGCCGACCCGATGCGCGCCATCAGGCTCAATACCGCCATCGGTTCGATCCCGCGCGCGCGCAAATCGCGCAACGCCAATGTGCCGAGCCGCTTGGAAAGCGCTTCACCTGTCGGCCCTGTCAGCAAGGAATGGTGAGCAAATTCAGGGACATGTCCGCCAAGCGCGCGGATCATCTGGACCTGAGTTGCGGTGTTCGTGACGTGATCGGCGCCACGCACCACATGGGTCACACCCATGTCGGTGTCATCGACCACCGAGGCCAGCGTATAGAGCACCTGACCATCCTGACGGATCAAGACCGGGTCACTGACGGACGCAGCGTCAATCGAGACATCGCCCAGAATGCCATCCGTCCACTCAATACGCTCCTGGTCCAGCTTGAAGCGCCACACGCCGCCACCGCGTTCATTTCGCAGCGCGGTTTTCTCGTCATCGCTGAGCGCCAGAGCCGCGCGGTCATAGATCGGGGGACGACCCATATTGAGAAGTTTCTTGCGCTTCAGATCCAGTTCGGTCGGCGTCTCCCACGCCTCATAAAAGCGGCCCATTTCGCGCAATTTGTCCGCCGCATCCGCGTAACGATCAAGCCGCGCCGACTGCCGTTCTTCGCGGTCCCACGTCAGACCAAGCCACTCGAGATCCTCGCGAATGGCGTCGACATATTCTTCTTTCGAGCGCTCTGGATCGGTATCATCGAGCCGTAAGATGAACGTGCCCCCCGCCTTTCGGGCGATCAGCCAGTTGAAAAGGGCCGCGCGCAGGTTGCCTACGTGCAGGTATCCGGTCGGGGAAGGGGCGAAACGGGTAACGGTCATGGGTGTCTCCTGATCGGGCGACGCTCTTTCATACAGAGCCAGTTTTGTCCATATGGAAGGCATGAGCGACAGGAATGAAACACCGCCGGGGATTGCCGAAATCGAAGCCTTGGCCCGGGCGGCGATGGCTGCCTTGCCCGAGATCTTCAGGGCAGAGGCCGAAAAAGTCGTCTTGCGCGTCGAGGATTTTGCCAGTGATGCGATGTTAAGGGATCTGGAAATTGCAGACCCATTTGCCCTGACCGGGCTTTATGAAGGCGTGCCGTTAACCGAAAAATCCGTGCTGGATCAGGCAGTGCAACCCGACGCAATCTGGCTTTTCCGCCGCCCCATTCTGGACGAGTGGATCGAGCGTGGCGATATCGGTTTGGCGGCATTGGTGGCACATGTTTACGTGCATGAACTGGCCCATCACTTTGGCTGGTCAGATGACGACATTGCGTCCATTGATGAATGGTGGACGTGATGGCCTTTTCGCGTTTTTTCGGTCACCTCCAAGTCTCGCTTAACAAGTGTTGAATTTCGTTAACCAACCGCGCGGGTGCATACCGCATGTTTTGGGCTTGCGATGGTTGCGCTAACGCGGCATGAACGTTCCTCGAAAAGTCAGCGAGGGCCGCGCATATGAAATCGCACATTCTGACAATCACGTTGAACCCGACGGTCGACTTTTGCACGACCGCTCCGCACATTGAAGCGGGGCCGAAATTGCGGTGCACTGACCCGCAGATTGACCCGGGCGGCGGTGGTATCAACGTGGCGAGAGCGGTGAAACTATTGAACGGTCAGGCCACGGCTTTGGTCGCGATCGGGGGCGCAACGGGCGCCCATCTTTTGCAGCTTCTGGCGCTTGAAGGCGTTCCGACCGTGGCGTTCCAAGGGCCGGGTGAGACGCGCCAATCCATGAGCGTGATTGATCAGGGCTCCGGCGAACAATATCGCTTTGTGATGCCAGGGCCGGTGTGGCGCGATGACGATGTTCCACGGGCCTTGAATTCGGTCGATCAGGCAACCGGCGAGGACTCGCTGGTGGTGTTGTCAGGCAGCCAACCCCCCGGAGTTGCGAAGGATTTTCCGTCGATTCTGGCAGGACACGTGAAGGGTCGTGCGGCACGTTTGATTGTGGACACGTCAGGTCCTGCGCTGTTCCATTTGGCCGAAAAGCCACGCGAGGCGCTTCACGTTCTGCGTATGGACGGACCGGAAGGCGAGGAGCTTGCAGGACGTCCATTGCCGACCCGCGAGGACACTGCCGAGTTCGCGCAATCGCTGGTTCAGGCGGGGGTCGCGCGAATTATCATCGTTGCGCGCGGGGCCGATGGATCGGTGTTGGCAAGCGAAGATGGGAACTGGCATTCGGTGGGCGCGCCTGTGCCTGTGATCTCGAAAGTCGGGGCTGGCGACAGTTTTGTCGGAGCCTTTACTTTGGCATTGGCCGGCAGCGAGCCTGTTGAGGAATGCTTGCGCTGGGGGGTGGCTGCCGCAAGCGCGGCGGTCATGACCGAGGCGACGCGGCTTTGTGACCGGAAAATCACCGAGAGCCTCCTCAAAGACTGCACGATTACAAGGCTTTAGGCAGCTTCCTTGAACGATTAACGCCAAGTTCTGAGGTGTGGTAAGCCAACGTCGGTATCACGTCGGTTTAACGTCGGCATTACGTCGGTGCGACCGCGCGTTGGCGCAGGTATTTGTTAACGAAGCGTTCCTGCAAATTAATATCTGTGAACGACCGCGCCTAACTTGGATCACGCCACCGGTTAACGATCGGATAGCGCCGATCAAGCCAAAACGCGCGCATCGTCAGGCGCGCGCCGGGGGCCGATTGAAACCGTTTGTATTCAGCCAGATAAACCAGATGTTCGATCTTCTTGACGGTGGCGCGATCAAAGCCTTTGGCAACCACTTCAGCCACAGAGGCTTCGTTGTCGATCAACTCCTCCAGGATGACATCAAGCTCATCGTAAGGCGGCAGGCTATCGCTGTCTTTTTGATCTTCGCGGAGTTCCGCTGTTGGCGGCTTGTCTATCACACTAGGCGGAATGACTTCGCCGGACGGCCCCATCATCCAGTCACGGTGGTTCGCATTGCGCCAACGACAAGTCTCGAACACACGCATCTTGTAGAGGTCTTTGATCGGATTATAACCGCCCGCCATATCACCGTAGATCGTCGCATACCCGACGGCGACTTCGGATTTGTTGCCAGTCGTCAAAAGCATCTCGCCATGCTTGTTCGAGATTGCCATCAGGATCACGCCGCGCAAACGCGACTGGATGTTTTCCTCGGCCAACCCCGGCTTGGTGCCCTCAAAAACGTCCGCCAGCGTATGGTTAACAGCCTCTACAGGATCCTTAATCGAGACCGTATCCAGACGTGTCCCAAGTCGGCGTGCAACCTCGCCCGCGTCATCCAGTGACTCTTGCGATGTATACTTGGACGGCAACATGACACAGCGAACATTTTCGGGGCCCAGCGCATCCGCGGCGATGGTCGCCACAATCGCGGAATCGATGCCACCAGACAGTCCAAGCAACGCTTTTTTGAAGCCGGTTTTGCGGAAATAGTCGCGCAAGGATTCGACCATCACCCGGTAATCCTGTTCCCATTCATCGGGAAACTCGGCGATCTCGCCGGGCACGGCACGCCAGCCTTCTTCGGTCTCTTCAAAGTCCACATGCGCCACTTGTTCTTCGAACGCCGGTAAGCGCATTGCAAGGGCTCCACCGGGGTTCAGAATGAAGCTGCCACCATCAAAAACCTGATCATCCTGACCGCCGGTCATGTTAAGATAGATTAACGGCAGGCCGGTTTCGACAACCCGCGAGACCATTTGATTAAGCCGCGTTTCGTACTTGTTTCGATAGTAAGGTGACCCGTTCGGCACGAGGATAATCTCGGCGCCACTTTCCTCTAATGCCTCGGGGACATCCTCATGCCAGGCATCCTCGCAGATCGGGGTGCCAACACGCAGAACGCCAAGGTCGTATGGACCGGAAATGGGACCCGATTCATACAGCCGGACCTCATCAAAGACCGTCTCGTTTGGCAGATGATGCTTCAGGACCTGACGCACCAAGCGCCCCCCCTTCAGGACGTGATAGGCATTGAAAAGCTTGCCGCCCTGCAGCAAAGGACCACCAATCCCAAGCGCGGGACCATCGGTTGTTTCGGCCATCAACGCTTCGATATGCGCCATCGCATCACGCGTGAAGGCTGGCTTCATCACAAGATCTTGAGTGTTGTAGCCGGTGATAAACATCTCTGGGAGCGCCACAAAATCAGCACCCGCCGCACGGCCTTCTTCCCACGCGGCCAATGCCTTAGCCTTATTTCCAGCCAAATCTCCAACGGTTGGGTTCAACTGCCCAAGCGTGATGCGGAAGCGGTTTGTCATGCGCACTCTCCAAGCCCAAACCGTGTCTTAGCAGAGATGCGCCGAAGGGAAAGGGTCGACGCACCGGAAAAGCGTTGCGAGCACCGGGTCGCTCCACTAGATTTAGCGAACCGGGCGCATAAAAAGAGTGGAACCGATCGTGGCAAGACGACTGAGGCTAAAGCTGGTGACGACATGTGCAGCAATTGCACTGAGCGGTGCGGCATGGGCGCAAGACAGCCAGGTAATCACCAAGCAATACGACGACGGCGGGGTCTATGAGGGCACCTTCCGCGACGGCAAACAGCATGGCACCGGCACCTATCGGCTGCCCAATGGTTATGTCTATTCGGGCGAATGGCAGGACGGTGAAATTCGCGGTCAGGGGCGCGCTGAATTCCCGAACGGTTCCGTTTACGAAGGTGAATTTGCGGCAGGAAAACCCGAAGGGCGCGGGAAAATCGTATTTGCCGATGGCGGCACCTACGAGGGCGACTGGAGCGACGGCAAAATCAACGGCCAAGGTGTGGCCAATTACGCAAACGGCGTGAAATACGAAGGCGGCTTTGTCGACGCGTTGCATGACGGTCAAGGCCGGATGGAGAGCCCGAACGGGTATATCTACGAAGGCCAGTGGAACAAAGGTATCCGCGAAGGCACGGGCACAATCCAATATCCTGATGGCGCGGTTTATGAAGGCCAGCTTGTGCGCGGTGCGCGCGACGGTCGTGGCACGCTGACGATGCCGGATGGTCTGGTCTATGTGGGCGAATGGTCGAACGGCCAGATCAACGGGACCGGTTCGTTAACACAACCTAACGGGGATGTTTACGACGGTGAACTTGTTGACGGCAAGCGACAGGGTGAAGGCCGCGTGATTTATGCAAACGGCGATATCTACGAAGGCACTTTCGAAGCCGATCGCCGACAGGGTCAGGGCACCTTCACGGGCACCGACGGTTACATTTACAGCGGCGGCTGGGTCGATGGACGTATCGAAGGCGAAGGTCAGGTGACCTACCCGGATGGGTCCGTCTACACCGGAACGTTCAAGGACGATCTGGCCGACGGAACCGGAAAAATCGTCTATCCTGATGGAAACACCTACGAAGGCGCGTGGGTTGCGGGGGTCATCGAGGGCGAGGGAATAGCGACCTATGCCAACGGTCTGGTCTACGAAGGCGGCTTTCTTGACGCCAAGATGCACGGTCAGGGAAAAATGACATTCGCGGACGGCTATACCTATGAAGGTGGTTGGATCAACGGTCAGCGCGAAGGTCAGGGCGTTGCAACGTATTCGGATGGCACGCTTTACGAGGGCTCATTTGTTGCGGGTCAACGACAGGGACAAGGCAAAATCACCATGCCGGACGGCTTTGTTTACGAAGGTGAATGGAACGCCGGGGAAATCGACGGCATGGGCGTTGCGACTTACGCAAACGGCGACGTCTACGAAGGCATGTTCGTGCGCGGGAAACGTCAGGGGACCGGGACAATTCGCTATGCAAGTGGCGAGGAGCGCACGGGATCATGGGAAGACGGGGCGCTGACGGATAGCAATTAACCTGTCTTAACTTGACCCTTTCTTAAATACCTAAGGGCGCTTCAAACGGGCATACCGCTCTCCAGATCTCGCAAAAACGCATCCGCTTCCGAGATGATCGTCTCGCGCTTGTCTTCGTTCATGCGATCCCAGGTCCGATACATGTTGCCCATCCGCGGATTTGCGGAAAAGCGGCTGCGGTGACGGTCGAGGAAATGCCAGTAGAGTAAGTTGAACGGGCAAGCGCCCTCGCCCGTTTTGGTCTTCACCGAATAGGCGCAGCTTTTGCAGTAATCGGACATCTTATCGATGTAATTGCCCGACGAAACATACGGCTTCGAGCCGACCACGCCGCCGTCGGCGAACTGGCTCATGCCGATGGTGTTTGGCGCCTCGACCCACTCGTAGGCATCGGCGTAAACGGCCAAATACCATTCGTGGACCTCGTGCGGGTCGATACCGGCCAAAAGAGCAAAATTTCCTGTGACCATAAGGCGTTGAATGTGGTGGGCGTAAGCATCGCTGCGGGTCTGATCGACCGCCTGAGACAGGCATTTCATCTTCGTCTCGCCCCCCCAATAAAGCGCGGGCAAAGCACGATCGGCCCCAAGCGCATTGCGCGTCGTATACTCGGACCCTTCGAGAAAATAGATGCCGCGCACGAACTCTCGCCAGCCGATGATCTGACGAATGAAGCCTTCAACGGCGTTCAGAGGGGCTTCTCCGTCTTGCCAGGCTTTCTCGGCGGCGCGGCAAATTTCCAGCGGCGACAGCAAGCCCGCGTTCAGATACATCGACAGAATTGAGTGCCAGAGAAACTTCTCGTCTCGAAGCATTGCATCCTGAAAGTCGCCGAATTTCGCAAGCCCGCCCTTGATGAAATGCGTCAAAGCACGCCGCGCATCCGTCGTCGTGACACCAAACCAAAACGGACGCAACGTGCCGAAATTGTCGGGAAACCGCGCCTCGACCAGATCAAGCACGTCATTTGTGATCTCATCCGGCGTGAATTGCATCGGTCCCGAAAAATCGACGCTTCCAGGCGCGGGCTTTCGGTTGTCGTGGTCGAAATTCCACTTGCCGCCTGCCGGTTTGTCACCCTCCATCAACAGCCCGGTTTTGCGACGCATATCGCGGTAAAACCACTCCAGACGCAGTTCTTTTCGCCCGTCTGCCCACGCCTCAAATTCAGCATGCGTGGCAACGAAACGGTCATCCTCAAGCTGCGTCACCTCAAGCGGTATTTCGTTCAGATGCTCGATCAAGCGCCATTCACCGGGCTGGGTTGCGGTGACTTTGGACGTCCCGTGACGCTGTGCAGACGCAAGAAGCGCGGCGCCGATTGAGGCGTGGGCGTTGGCATCATCAAGCTGGGTGTAGTCGACCGTCCAGCCGTCATCGCGCAGGTTTTGCGCGAAATGGCGCATGGCCGAAAACACAAACGCGATCTTCTTGGGATGGTGGGGGACATACGCCGCCTCGTCCGCGACTTCGGCCATCACAATGATATCGCTGGATTTGTCTGCCGATTTCAGAGCCGCGACGTCGGGGGATAGTTGGTCGCCAAGGACCAGTATCAAACGGCTCACCACGGAATCTCCTGCCCGGCGTAGTCGTAAAACTGACCCGACTGTGCTGGGCCGAGGCCTTCGATAACCCGCACCAGATTTGCCGCCGCTTGGGTGGCGGGAACGGTTTTGTGACGGCCTGCGTATTTCGCGGTGAAGTCGGTTTCGACCGTACCCGGATGCAAGCAAACGACCGTCGCCTGCTTGTGGGTGCGCTTTAGTTCAATGGCCGCGCCGTGGATGAATTGGTTCAAGGCGGTTTTGGACGCGCGGTAGCTGTGCCAGCCGCCGATCCCGTTATCACCGATTGAGCCAACCCGTGCCGAAAGCGCGGCGAACACAGAAGGTGAGGTTTTGGGAAGCAACCTAAGGCTATGTTTTAAAACGAGCATTGGGCCGATTGCATTGACGCGGAAAGCCGCTTCCATAGCCTCGACCGAAACCTCGCGGACCGCTTTTTCAGGCGCATTCCCGCCGGGTTCAAGCGCGCCTGTGGCGACGAAAATCACATCGAATGAACCCTCAAGGCGGGCGAATGCGGCTTCGACGCTGGCCTCTTCGGTGACGTCCAGACCGTCGCCGCTGCGCGACAGACCCGTCACGTCATACCCCTTGTTGGAGAGTTCTGCGGAAATGGCCGTTCCGATCCCGCCGGAGGCCCCGATGACAAGCGCGCGTTTCATGACCCACGAGGTAGCCGCGAAGGCCGGGCCGTCAACGCGGACTTTTCAGATTGGGCGGCGCGTGGTTACGTGGAGCCAAGCAAGGAGTGCGTCATGAAACACCGCAGCGATTTTCCGAGACGCGTCATTGAGTGGCCAGATCAGCGGATCACGATGCCCGATGGCGTCGAATTGTCGGTGCGGATCTGGCTGCCTGAAGATGCCGAAACCAACCCTGTCCCGGCGATTCTTGAGCATCTTCCTTATCGCAAACGCGACGGCACAATCGCGCGCGATGAGCTGACCCATCCCTATTTCGCCGGGCACGGATACGCCTGCATTCGGGTCGATATGCGCGGGAACGGCGATTCATCCGGGTTAATGGAAGATGAATATACGTTAACGGAATGGCAGGATGCGGTTAACGTCATGGACTGGGTTCGCGACCAGCCTTGGTCGACGGGCGACTGGGGCATGATGGGCATTTCCTGGGGTGGTTTTAACGCTTTGCAGGTCGCGGCGTTAAGACCTCGGGGCATGAAAGCCGTTGTGACACTGTGTTCGACGGTGGATCGATACGCCGATGATATTCACTACAAGGGCGGCTGTATGCTGGGGGAAAATCTGGGCTGGGCGTCGCAGATGCTGGCCTATTCTTCGCGTCCGCCCGATCCGGATGTGGTTGGCGCAAGGTGGCGCGACATGTGGTTTGAACGCCTTGCTGCGCAGCCGTTCTTGTTGGAGACCTGGCTGTCGCATCAACGTCGCGACGCCTACTGGAAGCACGGCTCGGTCTGCGAGGATTTCGACGCTATCGAGGCGGCGGTTTTGACGATTGGCGGCTGGCATGACGGATATCGCAATACGCCTGCGGCTTTGGTGCGCAACCTGACGGCCCCGGTGAAAGCCATCGTCGGGCCTTGGATACACAAGTATCCGCATTTTGCCGGGCCTGAACCCCGGATCGGGTTTCTGCAAGAGGCTTTAAGGTGGTGGGATCGCTGGCTGAAGGGGATTGAAACGGGCGTTGAAGACGATCCTTCTCAGCGGCTCTGGCTGATGGATTCGGTGCCGCCAAAGCGCTGGTTGGATGAGCGTCCGGGGCGGTGGATCGCAGTCGAGAATTCTGTGCCGATACAGGTTTTTCCGTTTGGGGACGGCAACTTAGGAGAACAGAGCACCTTTTCGACCGACGTTGCATCGCCGCAGAACTGCGGTGCCGGGGCGGGTGAGTATTTCCCGTTCACTTTTGACGAAGACTTCCCGGGGGATCAGTCCGAAGATGACGCGATGTCGGCCTGCTTTGACAGCGAAACTCTGGACAAGACGG
>JABDQU010000351.1 GCA_013042105.1 Boseongicola sp. | reverse complement strand
ACGGTCGACGGCACCACCCACCGTCTCAATCCCGGCGACAGCTTCCGCATCCGCGGCGAGCCGTTCTCTTGGGCAAATCCGAACACCACACCGTGCATCGCGATCTGGGTGATCGCACCGCCGGTTTACTAAAAGAACAGGGAAGCCACTCATGTCCGATTTTCCAACAGCCGCCCGCGTCGTCATCATCGGCGGCGGCGTCGTCGGCACCTCGACGCTCTACCACCTCGCCAAAGCGGGCTGGACCGATTGTGTCCTCCTTGAGAAAAACGAACTGACCGCAGGCTCCACATGGCACGCGGCAGGCAACGTGCCGAACTTCGCGGGCTCATGGGCCGTGATGAACATGCAGCGTTATTCGGCGGCCATGTATCGCACGCTGGGCGAAGACGTGGACTATCCGATGAACTACCACGTCACCGGTTCGATCCGTCTGGCGCACTCAAAAGAGCGCATGCAGGAATTCGAACGCGTCGCTGGCATGGGCCGCTATCAGGGCCTGCAAATGGACATCCACACGCCGGAAGAACTGAAGGACATGCACCCCTTCATGGAAATCCACGACCTTGAAGGCGGTATGTGGGACCCCCTCGACGGCGATATCGACCCGGCTCAACTGACCCAGGCCCTCGCCAAAGGCGCGCGCGACGCCGGTGGCCGCATCGAACGCTTCTGCCCGATCACCGGACTTGACCGCGACGGTGACGAATGGATCGTGAAGACCGACAAGGGGGATATCCGCAGCGAATACGTCGTGAATTGCGCGGGCTACTACGCCCAACGCATCGGCGAGATGTTCAAACCGTTCGGCGGTCGCACCGTGCCGATGGTTGTGATGTCCCACCAGTATTTCCTCACCGGTCAACTCCCTGAACTGGAGGCCTGGACCAAGGAAAAAGGCCACAAAGTCCCGCTCCTGCGCGACGTCGACATCAGTTACTACCTGCGCCAGGACAAAAACGGTCTGAACCTCGGCCCTTACGAGCGCAACTGCAAAGCCCATTGGGTCACACCCGACGATCCCATGCCCGAGGACTTCAGCTTCCAGCTTTACCCCGACGACCTTGATCGCCTCGAATTCTACATGGAAGACGCCATGGCCCGTGTTCCGCTGCTGGGGCAGGGCGGGATCGAACGCAACATCAACGGCCCCATCCCCTACGCCCCTGACGGCCTGCCGATGGTCGGCCCCATGCCGGGTGTCAAAAACGCCTTTGAAGGCCACTCCTTCACCTTCGGCATTGCCCAAGGCGGCGGGGCAGGGAAGGTGCTGTCCGAATGGATCATGCACGGCGAAACCGAACTGGACATGTGGGCCGTCGATCCGCGCCGCTACACCGACTACACCGACCACGACTATTGCCTCTCAAAGGCGCTGGAAACCTACGGCCACGAATATGCCATGCACTTCCCGCACCACGAATGGCCTGCGGGCCGTGACAAGAAACTGTCGCCGGTTGACGCAAAGGTGCGCGAACTCGGCGGACAAATGGGCGCTTACAACGGCTGGGAACGTGCCAACTGGTTCGCAAAACCGGGCGACGACACCTCACTTGAGGCGACCGAAACATGGGATCGCAAAGGCCCGTGGGAGGTCCGCGTCAAAGAGGAATGCGAGGCCGTCCGCGACGGCTGCGGCGTTCTCGACCTGCCGGGCTTTTCACGGTTTGACCTTCAGGGACCCGGAGCCGCTGACTGGCTTAAGTCGCGCATTGCGGGTGCCTTGCCAAAACCGGGGCGCATGAACCTCGCCTACTTTGCTGACAGTCGCGGTCGTATCCTGACCGAGATGAGTGTGATGTCGCACGGGGAAGATCACTTCATGCTGATCACCGCCGCCTCTGCACAGTGGCATGACCGGGACGTGCTTTCAAAAGATAAACCTGAACAGATCACGCTCACCGACCGCACAAACGATTTTTCGACCCTGATCGTGACCGGTCCGAAAGCGCGCGGACTGTTTCAGTCGCTCGGTGCTGAAGCTGATCTGAGCCTGCCCTGGTTGTCGGTGCAGACGGCGCGGGTGTGCGGCAAAGACTGTGGGTTGGCCCGCGTGTCTTTCGCCGGAGAACTCGGCTGGGAAATCCACGCCGAGAATGCCCACATGCCCACAATCTACGACGCCATTCTCTCCGCAGGCGCGACCCCCTTCGGCATGTATGCCCTGAACGCCCTGCGCGTCGAAAAAGGATATCGCGCGTGGAAAGGCGACCTTTCCACCGACTACAGCCTCCTTGAAGGCGGCCTCGACCGCTTCGTGAAACTCGACAAACCCCAGGATTTCCCTGGCAAGGCCGCCCTGCAGAACGAGAAACAACAAGGCGTCAAAAAGCGTTTCGTCACCCTCACCGTTGATGCAGGCGACGCGGATGCGCCTTACATGTCCACCCTCTGGCACGGCGACGAAGTGGTCGGAGAAACCACTTCCGGCGCATGGGGCTACCGCGTGAACAAGTCGATTGCTCTTGGCATGTTGCGCGCCGATCTGACCGCACCCGGCACTGAAGTTGAGGTCGAGATCTTCGGCAATCGCTGCAAAGCCATCGTGCAGGAGGACCAGCCGCTCTGGGATCCCGCAAACGAACGGATACGCGCATGATCACCGACGAAGCCCACCGCATCATCCGGGACTTCCCCCTTGGGATCGTCGCCACCATCACCGCCGATGGCCGCCCTGCCGCCTCGCCCAAGGGGACGTTTCTGGTGCTGGATGATACGACCATTGCCTACGGCGACATCCGCTCGCCCGGCACGCGGCGCAACCTGCAAAAAACGCCCATGGCCGAGGTGGTCTTCGTTGACACTTTCCGCCGCAAAGGCGTGCGCCTCAGCGGCACAACTGAGGTCGTCGACAGTGAGGCGGCACGCTTCAAAACTCTGATAACACAGTGGAAAGATGCTTGGGGCGATCTCGCAAACCGGATCACAGCCCTCGTCCTGATCCACGTCGACACCGCAAAACCCCTCACCACGCCGCCCTACGACGACGGCGCAACCGAAGCCGAAATGATCGCGATGTATCGCGACAAATACGCAAGGATGTTCCCCGAGCTATGACCGACATAACCCTCCTTGGCGGCGGTTTGGGCCAAGAACTGATCCGCCGCGCGCAAGACGCCCCAACCCCGCTTTGGTCGACGCAAGTGATGATAGACCACCCCGGCATGGTCGAAGGCCTGCACCGCGACTATTTCGACGCAGGCGCAACCATCGCCACCACAAACACCTACGCGCTGCACCTCGACCGACTTCAGGACACCCCCTTCGCCGACCAGCAAAACACCCTCATCACCGCCGCTCTGAACGAGGCCGAAGCCGCCCGAACCAAGCCCGGCCAACGCCTCGCAGGATCCATCGGCCCGCTTGTCGCCAGCTATCAGCCGAACAAACACCCCGACCTTGAAACAGCCATTCCGCTCTATGCCGATATGGCCAAACAACTGGCCCCCCACGTCGATTTCCTGATCTGCGAAACCGTCGCCTCGGTCAGCCACGCCGAAGCCATCCTGACCGGCGCGCGCCAGACAAATCTGCCGGTCTGGCTCGCGGTCACGCTCGACGATGAAGACGGCACGCGCCTGCGTTCCGGCGAACCCGTCACCGACCTCGGCCACCTCACACCCGACGCATGGCTCGCCAACTGCTCGGCCCCCGAAGCGATGGCCGCCGCCCTCAATGTCTTCACGACCTTCGGCAAACCCTATGGTGCCTACGCCAACGGCTTTAAAGAGATCACCAAGGATTTCCTGAAAGACAAGCCCACCGTCGACGCCCTCTCGGCCCGCCAGGATGTAACCCCCGAAAACTACGCCGACACGGTCATGTCGTGGGTCGACCAAGGCGCCACCATCGTCGGTGGCTGCTGCGAAATCGGCCCCGACCACATCCGCGAAATCGCCCGCCGCCTGACCGCCGCTGGTCACACCATCGTCTAAAGGATCACCGAAAATGAGCCTCCCAGAACAAGCCCGCGTCGTCATCATCGGTGGCGGAGTGATTGGCTGCTCAATCGCCTATCACCTCGCCAAAATCGGCTGGTCCGACGTCGTTCTGATGGAACGAAAGCGCCTCACTTCCGGCACCACATGGCACGCCGCTGGTCTTATCGCCCAACTGCGCGCCAGCGCGAACATGACGAAACTCGCGAAATACACCCAAGAACTCTACGTCCAGCTTGAAGAAGAAACCGGCGTCGCCACAGGCTGCCGCTGGTGCGGCTCCATGACCGTCGCCCTGACCGAAGACCGCAAGGAAGAACTCCTGCGCCAAGCCTCCATGGCGCGCGCGTTTGGCGTCGAAGTCCACGAGATTTCCCCCGCCGAAGTGGCCGAGAAATACCCGCACCTTAAAGTCGACGACATTACACAGGCGCTCTGGCTGCCGTCAGACGGGCAGGGCGATCCGGCCAACATTACACAAGCCCTCGCCAAAGGTGCCCGCCAGCGCGGCGCCAAAACCTTCGAAGGCACGAAGGTCACGAAAATCCACAAGGACGGCGCCCGTGTCACCGGCGTCGACTGGGAAACCGAGAGCGGCGAAACTGGTCACACCGCATGCGAACACGTCGTCATCGCCTCCGGCATGTGGTCCCACGCGGTCGGCAAAATGGCCGGCGTCAACATTCCGCTTCACGCCTGCGAGCATTTCTACATTGTCACAGAATGCATTGATAACCTTACACAATTACCCGTTTTGCGCGTGCCGGATGAATGCGCTTACTATAAAGAAGACGCAGGCAAAATCCTCCTCGGCGCATTCGAACCCGTCGCCAAACCATGGGGCATGAACGGCATTGCCGAAAGCTTCGAATTCGACCAGTTGCAAGAAGACTTCGACCACTTCGAGCCGATCCTAGAACAAGCTGTCGACCGCCTGCCCATCCTCGCCGAAGCGGGCATCCACACCTTCTTCAACGGCCCCGAAAGCTTTACCCCTGATGATGCCTACCACCTCGGCCTCGCGCCGGGCAGCGATAACATCTGGGTCGCCGCTGGCTTCAATTCCATCGGCATTCAATCCGCAGGTGGCGCAGGCATGGCACTGGCCCAATGGATGGACACCGGCGAAAAGCCCTTTGACCTTGGCGACGTCGACATCTCACGCATGCAGCCCTTCCAAGGCAACGCGCGCTACCTCCACGACCGCTCAACCGAAACCCTCGGCCTCCTCTACGCCGACCACTACCCCTACCGCCAAAAAGCCACCGCGCGCGGAATTCGCCGCACACCTCTCCACGAACACCTCCTGAAAGCAGGGGCCGTAATGGGCGAAACCGCCGGCTGGGAGCGCGCAAACTGGTTCGCCAATGAAGGCCAGACGCCCGAATACGAATACAGCTGGGGCCGCCAGAACTGGTTCGAAAACCAAGCCGCCGAACACCGCGCCGTCCGCGAAAACGTCGGCCTCTATGACATGACGTCCTTCGGCAAAATCCGCGTCGAAGGCCGCGACGCCGAAGCCGTGATGAACCGCGTCTGCGGCGGCGACATGTCGGTGCCCTTGGGCCGCATCGTCTACACCCAATTCCTCAACAGTCACGGAGGCATCGAAGCCGACGTCACTGTCACCCGCCTTTCGGAAACCGCCTATCTCATCGTCACCCCCGCCGCCACGCGCCTTGGCGATGAAACATGGCTCCGCCGTCACGCAGGTGACGCCAATGTTGTCATCACGGACGTCACGGCGGGCGAAGGCGTCATCGCGGTGATGGGTCCGAAAGCCCGCGACCTCATGGCGCGCGTCAGCCCCGACGACTGGTCAAACGAGGCGCACCCCTTCGGCTTCGCCCGCGACGTCGAGATCGGCTACGGTCTCGCCCGCGCGCACCGCGTCTCCTACGTCGGCGAACTTGGCTGGGAGCTTTACACCTCCTCCGACATGACCGCCCATGTCTACGAAACCCTTGTTGAGGCGGGCGCAGATGTCGGCCTCAAACACGTGGGCCTTCACGCGATGGATAGTTTGCGCATCGAAAAAGCGTTCCGCCATTTCGGCCATGATATTACCTGCGAGGACCACGTCGTCGATGCTGGTCTGTCCTTCGCCGTGAAGACCGATAAGCCAGAGTTCATCGGTCGCGACGCGGTCCTCGAACGCAAGGAAACTGGCCCGAAACTGCGCATGGTGCAGTTCCGCCTGACAGACGCAAAGCCACTTCTTTTCCACCACGAACCCATCCTGAAAGACGGCGCATTCGTCGGCTATCTGGCGTCCGGAAACTATGGGCACACCCTCGGTGGTGCTATCGGTCTGGGCTACGTTCCGGCAGAAATCGCCAAGGAAACAACAGGTTGGACGATTGAAGTCGCTGGAAAACGCATCACAGCCGAAGGCTCACTGCGCCCGATGTATGACCCAAAATCCGAGCGGATGCGCAGCTAGTCAGCGCCTGGAAAAGCGGTGCACCGTGGTCTGACGAAAGGTCTCACCAGGGCCAAGCCTGATCGATGGAAAATCCGCATTATTCGGCGCATCCGGATGAATTTCGGGCTCGACCGCAATGCCAAACGCCATGCCTGTGAACACGTGAACCGCCGGAGCGTCGGTCAGAATGTCCAAAATCAAATCGTCGCTGCGAAGCGTCACGCAGGGCGCAACTTCGCGCGCGTCACTCAGAACAAAGCAATGGTCGATACCATCCTCAGCCTTGCGCGCCACAAGGTAATCCAGTTCCGTGCCGGCCACCTCGAGGACCTCCCCCGTCGGGATATTCGCGCTGTCCATAGGAAGAAAATGACTGCTGCGAATCTGCAATTCATGCCCGTCGCGGCCCTGTCGTGACACCGTCCAGAACGGATGAAAGCCCATGTTCATCAGGGTCGGCGCATCCGTGGCGGCGGCGATCTCCAAGACCAAATCAGCACCCTCCAGCCGATACGTCACAGCCACCTTCCGATGTCCGGGAAACGCATCCGGTTCCAACTCGAGCGTAAAAGTCACTGCTGTTTCAGTAATGTGGGCAATATCCCAGACCTTGCGTTCAAACCCTGCATCCCCGGAATGCAAAAGGTTCGGACCCTCGTTCGCATCAAACCGCAAGATCGTGCCATCCAGCGACGCCTTTGCACCCGAGAGCCGGTTCATGACCGGTCCGACAATCGATCCGCAATACAGCGCCGCCTCGGCCTCGGCCATCGAAAGCGCGGGCGTCAAACCCTCAAACCCATCAAAGTTAAGGCCGTTAATGCGCGCCCCAAGCGTCAGAAACCGCGCGGTCAACCGCTCGTTGGCAATCGTGACTTCGCGCACCGGACGTCCGTCAGTCAGGACCCCGAAATCCCGCAGGCTCATGATCCGGACATTTGACCGGCATCCGTCGTCGCCAAACGCCCCAGCACATCAGCACCCTGCGACTTCATCCAATGCAACATATCGATGAAGATCCAGTTCTCAGCCAGTTTGTCGTCCCGCCGCAGATAGATATCGACTACCCGGAACTCGGTCATCTGTCCTTGCGACGATGGCATCCCCAAGAAGCCACCTTCATGCACGGCCTGAAAATTCGGCCAACCGAAGAACCCGCCAAAATGCCCCTCGGCAAGCCGCGCCAGATGCCCGGTCTTCGAACGTTCTTTGAACGCCGCGCGGAACGGCCCCGAGTGTTGCTTGGCATAGCGCTCAATCGTGAAAGCTGCGCCAATTCCCTCCGGGCCCCACCAGATCATGTCGTCATGCCATGTCCGCGCCAGTTCCTCTTCCAGCGGAATTCCCAAATTCCACGTCCCCAAATCCCCAATCATCGCGTTAATAATTGCTAACGTCGCTTTCCCCTCGGCGTCGGGCGCGTCCTCAAGCAGCAATCCGTTGTGCGAAATCGGTCCCGGCTGGACCAGATGCTGCGCCGTCGCGGGCGGGAAGGGTGACTGCCCGGCCTGCGTCATCAAATGTGGAATGTCACAGAAAAAGGCCGTCTCCACGATCCGACCACTCTCCACGCGGTTGAATTCCGCATAGCGCAGCATCGCGATCTTCCGCGTCGGTCTGATCCCAAGCCATGGTGCATCAAACAACCCCATGAGATGGCCCATGGACACAACCCAAACGCCTTTGAATCCGTCAACCTCGTTCAGCCCTGCGAAGAAGATATCCTGCCTCCGCTGCACCCGGGAGAACGCGGAAAGGTAGGGGGTCCAAAACGCTTCGGCCACAGCCTTGACGCCGCTTTGCTCGTTGAACGGATGCACCCCCAGCCAAGTCCAGTCGTGCGCAACTCGCTCTGATAGGATCGCACTCACACTCTCGGGCGTCGCACGAGACAAGGCCTCGTAGTGCGCCAGTACAACGGCCTTCTCGGCCTGAAATCCGGACATTTTTGGCTTTAACCTTTAACCGCACCCGCTGTCAGACCACTTACGATCTGGCGTTGGAAGAACAGGATCAACACGAACAACGGCGCCGCCGCCGAGACAACCGCCGCGACCGCGAACATCACGTTTCCTTCCTCAAATGTCGAGCCCAGGAAGCTCGCAATTTTCGGAATCATCGTCTGATTTTCCTGGCTAAGCAGCATCGCTGTCACCGCAAAATCGTTGTATGCCAACAGGAAGCTGAACAGCCCGGTCGTGACAACACCCGGCCACATCACCGGAATGATCACGTGGCGAAACGCCTGAAAGCGTGTGCATCCATCGACCATGGCACTTTCGTCCAAGTCTTTCGGAATGTTCAGAAAAAACGAATGCAGCATCCAAAGCGTGAAGGGCTGATTGATCGCCACAAGAACGATAATAGACGTCGGCAGATGCCCCCAGACGTTCCACTCAAAGAATGGCAGCAGGTAACCCGACACCAGCGTGATATGCGGCATCGCGCGGAACACCAGCGCGATCATCAACAGCCAGAACGCATAGCGGAACCCCGACCGCGCAAGTGCGTAACCGCCCAGCGTGCCAAAGGTCAGCGAGATGATCACCGTGAAGAATACGACGATGAACGTGTTCATCGTCGCGCGCCAGAACTCTTGCTCAATCCACGCCCCGGAATAGCCATTCGTGGTAAACGCGCCCCCGGTTTCAACGATCGTTCGCGTGCCCCAAAGCGCATTCGTCCAGTCGGCTTTTGAGAAGAAGTCGCCCTGAACCTTGAACGACCCCCAAAGCGTCCAAAGGAATGGGAAGGACGCGATGATAATCCAAAGGATCACAAACCCCGTCGCCAGAGTTGCAAGTGCCGGTGATCGTCTGCTCGCCATAGATGCCATGGATCAAGCCCTCTTTCGGTTGAAGTCGCGCCAGGTGCGTATCAGCACCGGCGTCAGCAGGATCGCCACGCCGATGATCGTCAGCATCGACGTCGCCGCGGCCGAATTGAACCGTGCGATATCGCCTCTCAGATCGTCGAAAATGATGGAACTCAGGGAAGATGCATTCGCTTGCGCCGAGAAGCCGATGATTGGCTCAAACACGCGGAAGTTGTCCATCAGCTGGATCAGCGTGATGAACACCACAAGCGGCATCAGGTGCGGAATGACGACATAGCGAATCCGCTCCCACCGGCTTGCGCCGTCCACCATCGCCGCCTCCAGCGTGTCTTCGGGCACTGTTTGCAGGCCGGCGTAAAAGACGACAAATGCAAACGGCGTCGAACTCCAGATGCCGTAAACAATCAGCGTGATCCATGTCAGCGCCGGTGAGGCTTTCAGCGACAACTCAGGATCATCGAAGATAACCTGAAGTGTTTTGCCAAAAATACCTTCCGCGTCGATCATCCAGAACAAAATCAACGAACCAATCAGCGGCGTGATGATCATTGGCAAAAGGGAAACGAAGATCGTCGGACCTTTAAAGGCTTTGGGCAGGCCGTTAACGCCAAGCGCCACCGCAAGCCCAAGCAGGATCAAAATCGGCGTGCAAACGAACGTATAGGTTAACGTGAACGCCAGCGCCCGGTAGAAGGGCAGGTTCATCACCTCGCTCAGAAAGCCGCTAAAGCTTTCGCGCGTGGACCATGCTTCGCTGATTTCAGCGGTCGCCAGATGCCCACGGTCAAAGTAGGTCCCAAGTCCGTTGAAGCGGCCCAATGGCTCGGCCTGGCGGATGGCTGCCGTGGCCTCGTTGTCGACGACAGTTTCGGTTTCACACCCGAATGGGCCGCAGTTCTCGACCTCGATGAGGACCTGCTCGTGTTCGATATAAAGGGACTGAAACGCAACCGAAACAATCGGCAGGGCGATGAACAAGAACATCGCGGCCAGTGACGGAAAAATGAACCAAAAGAATGTCTTATGTGGCATCTGACAGCCCCCACGTTCCAGTGAAACCGGGGCGCCGCAGCGCCCCGGCAGTCAAGATTTACTGGAGAAAGCCTTGCTCTTTTGCAGCTGCCGTATAGGCCGCTTCAACATCTGCCAACGCCTGCTCGGCGCTTTCGTTGCCTTGCAGGAAGTCCGACAATTCGGCTCCAAGGGCTGTGTGCATCAAGCCCATGAACGGGATCATCGGGTAGGGGCGCGCACCGGCCGAAGCCGTTGCAAAGACGCCTTTTGCCGCCGGACCCGGTGTAAAGCCGTCAGCCAACCACACTGCTTGGTCATTGTTTGCGGAAACGACTTCCGGGCGAATGCCGTTAACCATCGCGATGAAAGTTGCTTCTGCGTCTTCGTCACTGATGTTGGCAGCAATCGTAAAGCCATCCCACCACAGGGTCGACGCAGGTGTGTCACCGCCGCCAACTGTAGGTGCTGCGGCCAGAACCGTGTTGGATGTGATCTCATCGGTCGATCCTTCATCGTCAAGGATGCCCGACGCGCGCGAACCCCAGAGCTGAGCAATCGCCAGATCACCCGCTTCCCAGATCGCGCCGGTTGCGTTGGAGTCAAACGTCAGAAAGTCCGGGTTCGACAAATCGGCCAGCGCTTTCAGCGTGTTCAATGCAAGAACACCGTTTTCGTTGTTGATCGAAGGTTCCGCCGTGCCCGGCTTGAAGAACTCGCCACCCGTGCCGGTGTACATGTTCACAAACTCTTCACCAAGGTTCCAACCGGTCTTGGAGTTCATTGCAAACGGATGCTCCATAAGCCCCGCATCTTTGATCGCCTGACCGGCTGCAATCACCTCCTCGTAAGAGGTGGGCACGTCAACGCCAGCTGCATCAAGAATGTCCTGACGCACGTAAAGGTGTTGTGCGTTCGCCATGAAGGCAATCGCCATGACCTTGCCGTCAATAGTGATCTTCTGAGTGTCTTTGATGCCCGCGCCATGCTTTGCAATCAGGTCGTCAAGCGGGCGGATCAAGCCTTCGTTCAGCAAAGGAACAATGGACGAGTTCGCCACGATAGCCGAGGTGTATTGCGCCGGATTTGCTGTCAGCGCGGCCACCTGAATGTCACGGTGCTCGGTGGTCAGGTTGCTTTCAACGGTCACCGTGCCGCTGGCGCATTCCTTGGCGCCGGCAACCAGCGCCTGAATGGCGCCAAACTCGTTGCCAAGGATGTTTACGTTACCGCTTGCGATCCCGCAGTCGGCGTATGCGGTCGATCCCATCAGCACAATGGCCGTGGTCGCCGCGGTTGTTTTGAAGAAGTTCATGGTCAAAAGACCCCCTGTGTCTCCGCCCCTTCAATCGAGGGGCCTATTTTCTCGGACGACGTTCCTGCCGCCTCGCGCATGGTGCAGTGCAAGCGAAGCGAATCGCAAGCTTTTTGCATACGATTGCAATTACACGGCAAGATAACCCCATGTGGCAAGAAAAATATTTACGCAAAGCGGGTTTTATCAGCATAAAAACTTAATGCTTGCGCCGAATCTAGAATTGCCATTAGGCTTGCAAGCGTATGCAATATGACAGCATCGAACAGGGGGACACGCCGTGGCAGAGGTGCAGCTTCGCAATATTAACAAGCGTTGGGGTGATTTCATCGGGGTCGATAATTTCGACCTGACAATCGCTGATCGTGAATTTCTTGTTCTGCTCGGGCCGTCAGGCTGTGGCAAGACAACGACCATGCGCATGATCGCCGGTCTGGAAGACGCCACCGAGGGCGATATCCTGATCGACGGCAAACGCGTTAACGATCTCGACCCCAAAGATCGCGACGTCGCAATGGTTTTTCAAAGCTATGCGCTTTACCCGAACCTCGACGTCTACGAGAATATCCGCTTTCCGCTGAAAGTGCGAAAGGTCGACCCGGCCACCCATAACGAGGCCGTCATGCGCGCCGCCGAGATGGTCGAGCTGACCGAATTCCTGCACCGTCGCCCGGCCGAGCTTTCCGGCGGTCAGCGCCAGCGTGTCGCGCTCGCCCGCGCCATTGTGCGCCAGCCGAACGTCTTCCTGATGGATGAACCGCTCTCCAATCTCGACGCCAAACTCCGCGTTTCGACCCGCGCCCAGATCAAGAACCTCAGCCACGAATTGCAGGTGACCACGGTCTATGTGACCCACGATCAGATCGAAGCCATGACACTGGCCGACCGCGTCGTCGTTATGTCGCGCGGCATCGTTCAGCAGGTCGGCACGCCCACGGATATCTACGACAAACCGGCCAATACATTTGTCGCCAGCTTCATCGGAAACCCCGCGATGTGCCTGATGGAAGGCACGCTCTCCAACGGTGTTTTCGAAGGCAAGAACGTCCGCATCGAAGGTCTGCCAACACAGCATAACGGCCCTGTCACGCTTGGATATCGCGCCGAAGACGCGGGTCTCGCCGACACCGGAGCCATCACCGCGCCGATCTATTCGCTCGAACTTCTCGGCGACGCCACAATGGTCACCGTCAAGGCGGGCGGGGCGATGGTTTCGGTCAAAGCGCACAAGGATTTCCGCGCGGAAATTGGCGACCCTGTCACGGCCAGTATTCCTGCTGACATCTGCCATCTCTTCGACGCCACGTCGGGCGAGCGTCTCGATGGTTCTGCATAAGTCTCTGAGATGAACGCCAAATAGAATGACGATACCCAATGATAACCTATGACTTCATTGTTGTCGGCGCAGGGACTGTGGGTTGCGCAATAGACGGGCAACTGGCCGCGCAGAAACCCAGGCCAGTCCGCTCGCTAGTCTGGCTCCCGGTCCAAGCCCCGGGCTCTGAGGGATGCGCATGGTCAGATGTCGCGCCGACCGTCAACCAGAGCGAAAAGGGAGTATCTCCCGCCCAATCTACCGCCCCCGGCCTCTTCAATGACGCCGCGTGAAACTCAAACCCGAACCGCATAACTGACCCCGAGATCAGGACCCGAAAAATGACCATCACACACCTCAAATCCGGTAAGCCCGAAAGCGAACGCGCCGAAGACGACGCCAAGGTCCGCGCCATTGTCGAAACCACGCTGAAAGACATCGAAACGCGCGGCGACGCCGCCATCCGCGAACTGTCCGCCAAGTTCGACAAATACGAGCCTGCAAGTTTCCGGCTCACTCAGTCCGAGATTGACGCCGCGATGCAAAAGGTCAGCGCGCGCGACATGGAAGACATCAAATTCGCGCAGGATCAGATCCGCACCTTCGCAAAAGCGCAACGCGCCTCGATGACCGATATCGAGGTCGAAACCCTCCCCGGCGTCATCCTCGGCCATAAGAACATCCCCGTTCAGTCCGTTGGCTGCTATGTCCCCGGCGGAAAATTCCCGATGGTCGCCTCCGCGCATATGTCCGTTCTGACGGCCAGCGTCGCGGGCGTCCCCCGCATCGTCGCCTCCGCACCACCGCAAAACGGCGAACCACACCCGGCCATCGTCGCCGCCATGCACATGGGTGGCGCGCATGAGATCTACGTGCTCGGCGGCATGCAGGCCGTCGGCGCCATGGCCATCGGCACCGAAACCATCGACCCCGTGCACATGCTCGTCGGTCCCGGCAACGCCTTTGTCGCCGAAGCCAAGCGCCAGCTTTACGGCCGCGTCGGCATCGACCTTTTCGCAGGTCCAACCGAAACCATGATCATCGCGGATGAGACCGTCGACGCCGAAATTTGCGCAACCGACCTCCTCGGACAAGCCGAGCACGGCTACAATTCTCCCGCCGTTCTTCTCACCAATTCCGAGAAACTCGCCCGCGAAACGCTGGCCGAGATCGACCGTATTCTCGAAATTCTTCCCACCGCCGAAACCGCGCGTGCTTCGTGGAACGACTACGGCGAAGTCATCGTCTGCGACACCTATGACGAGATGCTCGATGTTGCCAACGATATCGCCTCCGAACACGTTCAGGTCATGACCGACCGCGACGACTGGTTCCTCGAAAACATGCACAGCTACGGTGCTCTGTTCCTCGGCCCGCGCACGAACGTTGCCAACGGCGACAAGGTGATCGGCACGAACCACACGCTTCCCACCAAAAAGGCAGGCCGTTACACCGGTGGTCTTTGGGTTGGTAAGTTCCTGAAAACACACAGCTATCAGCGCGTCACAACGGATGAGGCCGCCACAACGATCGGCGAATACGGCTCGCGTCTGTGTATGCTCGAAGGCTTTGTTGGCCACGCCGAACAATGCAATGTCCGTGTGCGCCGCTATGGCGGCAAGAACGTCGGCTACGGTCAACCTGCTCCGTATAACGAAGCGGCAGAATAGGGGGCAACATGACGCCGGAACAGCTAAAGGCCTGCCTCACACCCTATCGGACCGCAGCAGAAACGTTTGAAGAAGCCCCGGTTCAAGCCGCGCTTGAGACAGTCTTCAGCGCCGACCTGAAAACCTCGCTTTGCCACCCTTTCGGCGATCTGACCGGCCCCGGGGCGCTCTATGACACAGCACTCGGGCCGCTCTACGATGCCATGCCCGACCTTGAGCGCCGCGACATGATCATCATGGCTGGCACCACGCCGCAGGGTCAGCACTGGGTCGGCACGATGGGCAACTACATGGGCACTTTCCTGCGCCCCTTCCTTGATATCCCGCCAACCGGTCACCTTGCGCATATGCGCTATCACGAGTTCTTCCGCATCGAGGACGGGCAAGTGACCGAGATGCAGGCGATCTGGGACATCCCCGAGCTGATGATGCAAGCGAACGCCTGGCCAATGGCCCCGCAACTCGGCGGGTTCCTCTGCACACCCGCGCCGATGACATCGGACGGTTTGACCCTTTCGGGCGACGGATCAGACGCGTTGAAACACGTGATCGACATGTTGACGGATCTCTGCCGCCACCCGGCGCAAGGCGGCCCGGAAGTGATGAACCTCGAAAAGTACTGGCACCCGCGTTTCAATTGGTATGGGCCTTGCGGCATAGGCACGGGGCGCGGCGTTGCGGGCTTTAGAAACTGGCACCAAATTCCGTTTCTGACAGCAATGCCCGACCGCAAACTCGACGCGATGGGCGACCTCATGTCCCACTGGGTCGGCGAAGGCGACTACGTCTGCGAAACCGGCTGGCCGAACATGCGCCTGACGATCACCAATGACGGCTGGATGGGCATTGCGCCTGCCGGACAAAATATCACGATGCGCAGCCTCGATTTCTGGCGTCTGGAAGACGGGTTGATCCGGGAAAACTGGGTGCTGGTCGATCTGCTCGATGTCTACCGGCAGATAGGTGTCGATGTGCTTGGCCGCATGCGCGAATTCAACAAGACACGCCCAACGGGACCGATCACCCTTCCCGAGGGGGCGTTCCGATGAGTCTGCCGCGCACCCCGTCCTTTCGCCTCGACGGCAAACGCGCATTGGTCGTCGGAGCCTCGTCCGGCATCGGTGAAGGCTGCGCTGTCGCATTGGCCGAAGCGGGCGCGCACGTTACGCTTGCGGCCCGCCGCGAAGACCCGCTGAACGCACTGGCCCGCACCATGCGCGCCGCCGGGTTTGACGCCGATACCCTGTTGCTCGACGTTGCCGACATTGCCGATACCGACGCCAAAGTCTCGGCCCACGGCCCCTTCGATGTGCTGGTCAACTCCGCTGGCCTCGCCCGCCATGGCCCCGCGCTGAACACCACGCCCGAAGACTATGACGCGGTCACCGATCTGAACGTCAAAGGCGCCTACTTCCTCACCCGCGCTGTCGCGCGCGGCCTCGCCGAAGCCCAGAAACCCGGCAGCCTGATCAATATTTCCAGCCAGATGGCCCACGTCGGCGGCATAGACCGCGCCGTCTATTGCGCCACAAAACACGCTGTCGAAGGCTTCACGAAGTCCATGGCCATCGAATGGGGCAAGAAGGGCATTCGGGTGAATACAATCTGCCCGACCTTCATTCGCACACCGCTGACCGAACAAACCTTCAGCAATCCCGAGCGCGTGGCGTGGATTGAAGAAAAGATCAAACTGGGCCGCATTGGCGAAGTGACCGACATCATGGGGGCGGTCGCCTACCTCGCCTCGGATGCCTCGGCGCTTGTCACCGGCACGTCCCTTCTGATCGACGGAGGCTGGACCGCAGACTGATGGCGCAGAGCAAGATCACCTCTCTTGATGTGGCACGCCGCGCAGGCGTCAGTCAGTCCGCTGTCAGCCGTGTCTTCACGCCCGGTGCCTCGGCCAGTCCGGCCACAGCTGCCAAAGTAAAGAAGGCCGCACTTGAACTTGGCTATCGCCCCAACCCCATAGCGCGCGCGATGATCACCGGCAAAAGCCGGATCATCGGCCTGCTCGTGGCCTATCTCGACAATCAGTTCTACCCCATCGCGCTTGAACGCCTCTCGGCTGCCTTGCAAGAACGCGGCTACCATATCCTTGTTTTTATGGCCAAAAACTCGACCGATGGGGTTGAAGAGATCGTGCAGGAACTGCTCGACTACCAGGTTGATGGCATCATCGCCGCCAGCGTCGCCGTGAACGGAGACCTCGCCGCACGCTGCGCCGATGCTGGCATCCCGGTCGTCCTGTTCAACCGTGGTCAGGACGGCTCAGGCTTGTCCACCGTTACCTCCGCCAACTTCGAAGGCGGTCGAAAAGTCGCCGATTTCCTCGTCGCAGGCGGCCACAAACGAATCGCCCACATCGCGGGCTGGTCCGGCTCTTCCACCGGTCGCGACCGCCAGCGCGGCTTTACCGAGGGCCTTGCCACCCACGGGTTGGACC
>JABDQU010000345.1 GCA_013042105.1 Boseongicola sp. | reverse complement strand
GTCTGGGACGGCATCCGCTGGGCACCGAAAGGCGTGCTTCTGGAAACCCACGGCGATGTCGCACGCCACGCAGACCAGATCTTCCTGCAAGCTGGCATCAGCCACGCCATGCCACCCCCGAACGCCTTCGAAATGGACGCCGAAAGCCGCGCTGCCATCGTCGCTTGGTATCGCGCCGCGAAATAGGAATGGCGATCCGGGAAGGACTCGAACCCTCAGCCTGCTGATTAGAAGTCAGCTGCTCTATCCAGTTGAGCTACCGGACCGCTCTGCGCGTTATTGGCGCGCGCGCGCGATCTTGGCAAGCCTGTTGCAGAGGAAAGGCGCTCGGGCTAGTGCATTGAACAACGTTCAGACGGGGCACCCATGGCGCGAGACACCACCAAACGGCGCGAAGCACTGCGCGAAACACTGACCGAACTGGCCGAAGCGCATGTCCGCGCGGATGGCCTTTCGTCCTTACGCGCGCGCACGCTCGCAAACGAAGCCGGATGCGCCGTCGGCGCGATTTACAACGTGTTCGACGATATGACCGGCCTGACCCTCGCCGTGAACGGACGCACCTTCGGTCGCCTCGGCAAACATGTTTCGGATGCCGTTGCAAAAGTTGCCAACGCCCCACCGACCGACCGCCTTATCGCCATGGCCATCGCCTATCTTGAATTCGCCAGCGCAAATCCGAACCTCTGGCGCGCCCTTTTCGACGTGGAAATGTCGACGGATCGCGACGTGCCGGAATGGTATATGCAGGAACTCGGCCGCCTTTTCGCGATCATCGCGCAGCCCCTCGCCGAATTGCACCCCGACCCCGAGCCCGGCGAGATCGACCTGATGACGCGCGCCCTGTTTTCATCCGTCCACGGCATTGTGCTACTTGGCCTGGAAAACCGCATATCCGCCGTCCCGCGCGAACGCATGGAAGGCATGATCGAGTTTTTGCTGAAGCGCGTGACCGCGTCCTGACGCCTAGTGCGTCCAGGCGCCCCGGCGATTGGTCGCGAAGTTCTCGCCATAGCCACCGGGCCGCACATTGGGCTTGCGTGGCTTGGGATCAACAACCACCGCGTCGATCCCGTGGTCTTCGGCATATTCCAACGCAGCTTCCTTCGTCGCAAACCGCATCCGGATTTGCGTCTGCGTGTCACTCGAAGACGTCCAGCCCATCAGCGGATCAACCTCACGCGCTGTGTCGTTGACATATTCCAGCACCCACTCCCGCGTTTTCGCCTGCCCGGAAGACATCGCTGATTTCGCAGGTCTGAAGATACGTGCTGTCATGATCTGTTCCCTTATCGTTGGCCGATATATCGCTCAAAATACACATGTCGCGCAAGGGGAAGAAAACAACAGGTGAGTGCCGACCGGGACACGGGGAGCGAGGGGTGGGGTAGGTCGCGCACCCAGCCGGCAACTCGATCTGCTGCTTAGTGAGATCAGAATACACGTTAAAAGATGGTATGCAATGCATAATTCACCTTTTGGTTGTATTGTCGCTTAACCCGCTGTTAACGCCCGCATCTCCGAAAATGTCAGGAGGATGCCAGTTGCGACAATCAACACCTTGAACGTGAACAAAAGAAGATCAAATCTGATGGACCGAAAGGAATCACCCATGTCCGCCGAACCGATTCTTCACAGCCCCGCCTCTGACACCCCCGCCCGAGAGAAACTCGAGGGTGGTCAGCCTCTTGTGATGCACACCGATTTTGAGCCGGCGGGCGATCAGCCCACGGCCATAGTCGAACTGACGGGCGGCATTAACGAAGGTGAACAAAATCAGGTTCTGCTCGGTGCGACCGGAACCGGTAAGACCTTTACAATGGCTAAGGTCATCGCCGAAACCCAGCGCCCCGCCATCATCCTTGCGCCCAATAAGACGCTCGCGGCACAGCTCTACGGCGAATTCAAAGGCTTTTTCCCCGACAACGCCGTCGAATACTTCGTAAGCTTCTACGATTACTACCAACCCGAGGCCTATGTCGCGCGGTCCGACACCTACATCGAAAAAGAAAGCCAGATTAACGACCAGATCGACCGGATGCGCCACTCGGCCACCCGCGCCCTTTTGGAACGCGATGATGTGATCATCGTGGCTTCGGTTTCGTGCATCTATGGCATCGGATCGGTCGAAACCTACGGCGCGATGACGCAAGAACTCATCACGGGCCGCGACTACGACCAGCGAAAAGTCATGGCCGACCTCATTGC
>JABDQU010000342.1 GCA_013042105.1 Boseongicola sp. | reverse complement strand
GCCTATATCTCCAGCCAGCGGCACGAAGGCTGGGTGCTGGTCAAAGAGCGCTATGATGATGGCGGTATGTCGGGCGGTCATCTGGGGCGTCCGGGTCTAAAGAGCCTGATGGCGGACATCGACACAGGACGCGTGGAGCGGATCGTCGTCTACAAGATTGACCGGTTGACGCGGTCGCTGACGGACTTTGCCAGATTGGTGGAGCGGCTTGATGGGGTAAGGGCGTCGTTTGTCTCGGTCACTCAGGCGTTCAATACCGCCACAAGCATGGGGCGATTGACCCTGAGTGCTCTTGTCATTTGCCCAGTTTGAACGAGAGGTCACCGTCGAACGCATCCGGGACAAGATCGCCGCCTCAAAGAAGTCGGGGCTCTGGATGGGCGGCAATGTGCCTCTTGGCTACGAGGCTGACAACAGGACGCTGCGCATCCATCCCCGTTGGCGGGCAAGCTCTACGATGAGACGGGGGGTCGGCTGACGCCGTCGCATGCCTCCAAGTCTGGCAAGCGATACCGGTATTGCATCTCTCAACGTCTCCTTGCACGGGCTGCCAACGATGCCGGCACGGGATGGCGGTTGCTGGCGGAGCAGCTCGAACGCGATCTCGGGCGCGCCGTTCGAAAGCACCTGATGGGAAGTGTTGAAGGTGGGGGCATCGCGACAACCGATGCAGGCTCGATTGTGTCGCTGTGCAGTCGGACAGCGGCTCTTGGCACCGAAGTGCTGGAATTGATTGCATCGCTGCAACTTGGCGATGGAACGATCACCATCAAGCTGGCTCCCGTGGAGATGGCCAAGGCGCTCCGGATCGATCCCAAAAGCATTGCATCGAATGTTCTGTCATTCGAGCGTCCCTTTGCGCAGCGCCGTCGCGGCGTCGAGTCGCGTCTGACAATCGGCGTGGCAAAAGCGGCACGCGACGACATTCTCACCGCCAACATCGCGCGCGCCGAGCAATGGCGGTCAGCTCTCTACAACGGCGATGACCTCAAAACCATCGCCACCCGCGAGGGCATCACTGTCAAATACTTGGGCGAGATGCTGCCCTTCGCCTTCCTCTCGCCGAAGCTCGTCCGCGCGATCCTCGATGGTCGCCAGCCATCGGTACTCACAACGAATTGGCTCCGCCGTCACGGCCTGCCACTATCCTGGGCTGAACAGGACCGCATCCTCGCGCAGCTCTGAGCCTCACAAGCATCGCTAAGTCCACTTCGGAAAATGGTCTCTGAGACTTTTGGAGGAAATGGCCCAGACGCTGGGTCACGTGCCAGTCTCTGGATGCACCACGCCCCGCTAGCCGCTGAAAATACGGGAGACAATCGGCTCACGCAAATACACACCTCCGAGACGGGACTGTGTGGCGGAGAGACAGGGATTCGAACCCTGGGTGGGCTTGCACCCACAACGGTTTTCGAGACCGCCCCGTTCGACCACTCCGGCACCTCTCCGCGAAGGGTCAAGGCCGCGATTTAGGGGAAGGGCCGTACGACTGCAACCCATTTCGTGCAAAACCCGTGCATGCCCTTGGATCATCGCATCGGGAAGCCTATTTCCTATGTAAACCAGCAGTGAGATATCATGACCCGATTTACATCTGTCGCCGCGTTCGCTTCATCCATGATCTTTGCGGTCACGCCCGCCTTTTCGGCAACCGAGGCTGAGCTGGACCGGCTTTTTGATGCCATTGGCACGCCTGCGCTGATTGAGATCATGAACCGGGAGGGTGTCGATCAGTCCGACGAAATTCGCGAGTCCATGTTCCCGCAACGTGGCAGGGGCTGGGAGCCAATCGTTCGGTCAATCTATGACACGGGGCGTATGGCGGACGAATTTCGAGCCGCTTTTGACGAGGAACTCTCTGATAGCGATGTGACGCCGCTTTTGGCGTTTTTCACTTCTGACCTTGGTCGCGAGATTATCGCGCTAGAACTGTCGGCGCGCGAAGCTTTGCTAAACGACGAGGCGGAAGAGGCCGCAAAGGAGGCCTTCGCGGCTCTTGAGGATGATGATCCCCGGCGACATGGGGCGATTGAGGCTTTCGTCGACGACAATGATCTTATCGAGTTGAACGTGGCGGGCGCGCTCAATGCATCGCTTGCCTTTTATCGCGGGTTGGCGGACGGCGGCAGTTTTGATCTGACGGAAGACGTGATGCTGCGGGATGTCTGGGCGCAAGAGCCTGAAATTCGTGCTGAGACAACCGAATGGATGCTGCCTTATCTTGCGTTGGCCTATAAGCCTTTGTCAGACGACGAACTGGCGGCCTATAAGGCGCTTTCCATGTCCGAGGCCGGGCGCGATTTGAACCGTGCGCTGTTTGCGGGGTTTGATACGGTTTTCAATCGGATTTCCTATTCGCTGGGCAGTGCGGCATCGCGTTTTATGCAGGGCGATGATATCTGAACCTGACACGTGAATTCGCGCGCGCGATCCTCTTGACTTAAAAGCGTGCGCGACGCATAAGCCGGGTTCTGGCGGGCAAATGCTCGCCTTTCGTTATTTAATGACGCCGATTGGCGCGCAGTTCGAGGCGGTATGACACCGAAACATCCGGGCAATGTCCGGGGGCCGAAGAACGCGGAAAATGAAGGAAGATCAGATGTTTGCGGTC
>JABDQU010000335.1 GCA_013042105.1 Boseongicola sp. | reverse complement strand
ATCCGCACGCCTGTTGATCTCGATGAAGTCCGCAGTGCCGCCCGCTCACTTATAGTGTCAGATTGTCAGGCGGTCGCGATCCTGTTCGCAAATTCCTATGCGAATTCAACGAACGAAGCCTTGGCGGTTGAGGCGGTAAGGGAGGTCTGGCCGAATGCTCATGTCAGTGCGTCAGCAGAAATTCTGCCTGAAATCCGTGAGTTTGAGCGGTTTTCGACGACCGCCTTAAACGCCTATCTGCAGCCGGAAGTTTCAGGCTATATCGACCGTCTGGATACCGCTCTCAAGGGCGGTGGCTTTGGTGGCGAGTTCATGATCGTCCAGTCAAACGGCGGCGTCATGGGCACGGAAACCGCATGCCGTCTGCCTGTCCGAACTGCCTTGTCTGGACCTGCGGCTGGTGTGATCGCGGCAGGCTACATCGCTCATACGGCGGGTTTCGACAACGTGATAACCGGTGACATGGGTGGCACGAGCTTCGATGTGGCGCTGATCGCAAACGGAAAATCCATGCTCTCGCCACAGACATCCATTGATTTCGGCATGGTCGTTCGTGCGCCAATGATCGAGATCACAACCATCGGCGCAGGCGGCGGTTCAATCGCATGGGTCGACCGTGGTGGGCTTTTGAACATCGGTCCGGAAAGTGCGGGGTCTACGCCCGGGCCGGTTGCCTATGGTCAGGGCAACACGCGTCCCACCGTGACGGACGCCAATGTCGTGCTTGGTCGCATCGACCCTGACAGCCCAATTGGCGGCAAGCTTAAACGGATGGACGTTGAGGCCGCGGCGAGGGCGATTGACGAACATGTCGGTTCTAAACTTGAGCTATCTACCGAGGCAGCGGCCGAAGCTATTTTGCGGGTCGCGAACTCTCGTATGGCGGGTGCAATCCGGCTTGTAAGTATCGAGCGGGGGTTTGATCCCAAGCGTTTTGCCTTCATGCCGTTTGGCGGGGGCGGGGCTCTCCATACCGGTGCAATGCTGCACGATGTCGGGATCGCGCGTGCGATTATTCCGCGGTATCCTGGTGTGACGAGTGCCATGGGCTGCGTCATTGCGGATATGCGCCAGGACTTTGTTCAGACGATCAATTCACTGACCGCCACTTTGGACCTTGAGGGCCTTGGAAACTGGCTGCAGGGACACATAGACGAGGGAATGGCGCTTCTCGACGCGGCTCAATCGCGATTTGACGCGCGCGAGATCGTGGTCGAGCTGGATATGGCATATGTGGGCCAGACCCATACGGTTGCAGTCCCACTTGCGGTCACGGTGACCGACGGCAAAGTCGAGAACCTGACGCAAGACGCAATTGAGAAGGCCTTCGACGCAGCCTACGCGGCGACATTCGGGCGTCTTTTGAAGAACGGCGCGCGGCGCGTGATGAACCTTCGAACTGCAGTGATCGGGAAGCGTCCGAAGTTCGACCTCAGCACGTTAGCTCCTGATGGCGGAAGCGTGGAAGCCTCGCAGGCGGGCAGCCGCGAAGTGCATTTCGGCGACGCCTGGTACGAAACGGCGATTTACGATCGCCTTTCCTTGCCGGTTGGCTCGGAAATCGAAGGTCCAGCCATTTTGGTGCAACCCGACACGACCGTTCTGATTGATCCGGGTCTCACCGGGCGCGTAGATACCTTCGGCAATACAATTATTGAGCCCAGCGAGGCATAGTATGAATCATCAATTTGAACCAAAGCGCACGGCACTTCTGACGATCGACCTTCAGAATGATTTCCTCCACCCCAAGGGGGCCTATGGTCGCGCGGGGAAGTCCTCAAAAGCCATTTCCGCACTGCCTCATCGGGTCAAGCCACTGGCCGATGCACTTCGCGCCAAAGGTGGAGTTTATATCAGCGCACAGTTTACTCTCGTGCCCGGACCAGATGGAGAACCACTGATCGCTCCACATTTGAAGGAGCTCCGCCCATTCCTCGGCAAGGGAGATTTCGCACCGGGCGGTTTCGGACACAGCCTTGTTGACGAACTTGCGCCAGCGGATTTCACGATTGAGAAAGTCGCTTATTCAGCGTTTTACCAGACACGGCTTGAATACATTCTTCGCTACCTCGACATCGATACAATCATTGTCGGCGGGATTGTCACAAACGGCGGGGTGGCCAGTACTGTGCGCGACGCACATCTTCGTAATGTCCACACGATCCTGTTGTCCGACGGCTGTGCCGCTTTCAATCAGGATGTGCATGACGCCACGCTTGTCTCGCTTGGATCGATTACACCGATCAAATCCTGTTCTGAGATTCTGGAGGAGCTTGCATGAGCCTTCGCGAGCGCCTTCAGCAAAACGAGATCCTCGTCGCCCCGGGTGTCTACGATGGCCTGACATCAGCAATTGCGTCAGAGGCCGGCTTCGAAGCGCTGTACCTCTCCGGTGCTGCCGTCGCGTATACGCGCCTTGGAAGGCCGGACATTGGGCTTACCTCGGTCAGCGAGATGACTGATACCATGGCCCTGATTCGAGACCGCATTGATTTGCCGGTTATCGTCGATGCCGATACGGGGTTCGGGAACGCTTTGAATGCACAGCGCACGATGCGGTTTTATGAGCGCGCGGGGGCAAGCGCGCTGCAAGTGGAAGACCAAACATTCCCAAAACGCTGCGGGCATCTTTCTGACAAGTCCCTAATCCCCGCTAGCGAGATGGCGGGTAAGATCGCAGCGATGGCAGACGCTCGCAAGAGCAGTGAAACGCTGATCATCGCACGAACGGACGCTATTGCCGTCGAAGGGTTTAACGCCGCGCTTGACCGGGCGAATGCCTATGTCGAAGCCGGCGCCGATGTCCTCTTCATTGAGGCCCCGAGGTCTGGCGACGAACTTCGTGAAATACCACAGCATTTCAATGGCCGCGTGCCTCTCTTGGCAAATATGGTCGAAGGAGGTGCTACGCCTCTCAAAGGCGCCGTCGATCTTGAAGAGCTCGGATACTCCATCGTGATCTTCCCCGGCGGTATCGTTCGCGCGTTGGCGAAGACGGCGGGTGAGTATTACAGCAGCCTAAAAACAAACGGCTCAAATCGGCCTTTCGCGGATCGCATGTTTGATTTCGACGGCCTGAACGACCGCATTGGCACCAAAGAGATGCTCGCAATAGGGCAGAGTTTTGAAGGCAAAAAATGACAATCGTTTGCGCCACTCCATCCGAAGGGTTCGAACTTGAGGTGCCAGTACTGGTGATCGGTGCAGGGGCAAGTGGTATGGTTGCTGCGCTTTCCGCTGTCGACTCCGGCGGAGACGTGCTGGTGATCGAAGCCGATGCCTTGCCTTCTGGATCCACGGCGCTCTCCGCTGGCTTGATACCAGCGGCGGGTACACGCTTTCAAAAGGAAGCCGGGATTGAAGACACAGCTGAACTGCTGGCTGCTGATATACAGCGAAAGGCCTCCGGCGAAAACCCTCAGGCTCTGGTTGATATCCTGGCTGAAAACGCTGCGCCGACGATTGAATGGTTAGTTGATCGTTTCGACCTGCCATTCTCAGTTGTTACAGATTTTGATTACCCCGGTCACTCGCAGCGTCGAATGCACGGTTTGCCGACCCGCTCTGGTCGCGAATTGGTCGACCGTTTGCGCTCGGCATGCGAGGCGGAAGGCATTGATATCATCTGCAACCGCCGGGCGAAGACGTTGTTTCACGATGGAAACCGGATCACTGGCGTTGAGGTCAAAGGGCCAGATGGTCCCGAGCGCATTGGCTGTGACAGCCTTCTGCTCGCTTGCAATGGTTTCGGAGGCAACCGGGAAATGGTGTCGCGTCTGATGCCCGAAATTGAAGAAGCGCTTTGGTTCGGCCACAGTGGAAACACAGGCGATGCAGTGCGCTGGGGTGACGCATTGGGCGCAGAAAGCCTTAATCTGGGAGCGTATCAAGGCCACGGCAATGTCGCGACACCGCATGGTATTTTGATTAGCTGGGCCGTGATCACCGCAGGCGGTGTTCAGGTAAACCTTGAAGGGCAACGGTTCTGGGACGAAAGCCAAGGCTATTCCGAGGCCGCACGCGCTGTTCTGGCCCAGCCCGATGGGGTCGCATGGGCCGTCTTCGATAGTCGCATCGCCGCCATCGCGCGTCAGTTTCAAGATTTCAAGGATGCTGAATCAGCGGGCGCGATCCGAACCGGGAAAAGCGTTTCTGATCTCGCGGAGAACTGCGCACTCCCCGTATCCGCGCTGGAAAGGACCATCGAGTCAATTCCAATCGATGGCATTGACGAGTTTGGCAGGCGTTTTTCCGGTCTTAGCCTCAAACCGCCATTTATGGCGGTCAAAGTGACCGGAGCGCTCTTCCATACGCAAGGCGGTTTGAACGTCACACCTGACGCCCGGGTGAAACTCAAAGACGGCACAATATCTCCCAACCTCTTTGCCGCAGGTGGCGCGGCGGTGGGTGTCTCGGGGACTGGAGATCGCGGGTACCTATCAGGTAACGGGCTGTTGTCCGCAGTGGTTTTGGGAAGAATTGCAGGGCAACAGGCCGTGCTGCAAACAAAAATGGAGCTTTCGGATGCTTGATTCAGCGAAGCCGGGTCATGGGCCCTCGTTGGCGGAATTCAATTGGGAGGACCCTCTTGGCTTAGCCGAACAGCTGAGCGAAGACGAACGCATGATTTCTGGCGCAGCGGCCTCGTACGCGGCTGACAAACTCGCTCCGCGCATTGATAAAATGTATCTCGAAGAGGGAGTTGTTCCTGAGATTTTTGCTGAGATGGGTGAAATGGGCCTTCTAGGGATAACGATCCCCGAAGAATGGGGAGGCCTTGGTGCTGGTTACGTCAGTTATGGTCTGGTCGCGCGCGAGATCGAACGGATCGACTCGGGCTATCGTTCAATGATGAGCGTTCAGTCGAGCCTCGTCATGTATCCGATTAATGCTTATGGCACCGATGCGCAGCGAAAGAAGTACCTGCCGGGTCTTGCCGCGGGTACGCTAATCGGTTGCTTTGGCCTGACCGAGCCTGAGGCAGGTTCAGATCCTGCCGGCATGAAGACTACCGCGACCAAGACAGACGACGGCTACGTTCTCAATGGGGCGAAGATGTGGATCTCGAATAGTCCTATCGCCGATGTCTTTGTCATCTGGGCCAAGTCCAATGCACACGGAGGCAAGATTAAAGGCTTCATTCTTGAAAAAGGCATGCCTGGCCTCTCTGCGCCGAAAATCGAAGGTAAACTCAGTCTTCGTGCGTCAATCACGGGCGAGATCGTAATGGATAAGGTTGAAGTTGGCGAAGATGCGCTCCTTCCAGACGTTGAGGGACTGAAAGGGCCTTTCGGTTGTCTTAACCGCGCACGCTTTGGCATCGCATGGGGCGTTATGGGCGCTGCCGAGGATAGCTGGCGCCGGTCCCGCCAATATGGTCTCGATCGCCGCCAATTTGGCAAACCGATCGCGCAAACACAGCTTTTCCAGAAGAAGCTTGCCGATATGCAGACAGAGATCGCTCTTGGGCTTCAGGCAGCACTTCAAGTCGGACGTTTGCTTGAAAACGGCACAGCCGCTCCCGAAGTAATCAGCTTGATCAAACGCAACAACTGCGGGAAGGCGCTCGACATTACGCGCATGGCGCGCGACATGCTTGGGGGCAACGGGATAATGGCCGAATATGGAGTGATCCGTCACGCCCAGAACCTTGAAACGGTCAATACTTATGAAGGCACGCATGATATCCATGCGTTGATCCTCGGACGCGCACAAACCGGGCTTCAGGCGTTCGCATGAAGCCCGGTCTCTAGTTCTTCCAGAGAAAATTTGCTGAACGCGATCAGGGGACGTTGTGTCGCCTGATACCAACCCATAAATGCCAATAGCATTCGTGCCTTCCCTGTTCTTCCGATTTCTTTCCCTGATACCGGAATCTAATTCCCTGTTAAATTGAGTAGGGAATTCGCGCGTAAGTGACTGATTTATATGCTCGAATACGCCCGACTTCGACAAAATACGCTCAAAAACGCCGATTTTCCCTGTATTTTCCCTGTTAACAGGGAATTTCGACCCGAGACTGGTTCGCTCGGGACTGGGTGCACAGCCATTTTGCCCTGAAAAGCCCCTGTTTTTATGACTTTGAAGAAACACGCCCCACAATCTGCCCAACATTAACGCCAGCTTTGGAATGCCCCGAGACCCACGGACTTTAAAAAGCAAGT
>JABDQU010000324.1 GCA_013042105.1 Boseongicola sp. | reverse complement strand
GTGTATAAGAGACAGAGAGCATCCCGAGGCAGTCAAAGAGCACCACCCCCAAACGTCCTTCGATCGGTGTCGTCGTGTATATCGCGGCGATGTTTTCGCTTGGGCTGTATTTCACCTTTGCCAGCGTGCAGGGGGATTTCGGGCTGTTCAAGCGCGTGCAGATCGATGCTGAAGCAGCGACACTGGCGCTTGAGAAAGAGCGTCTGGCGCTGGAAGTGGCCAGTCTGGAAAACAAGACCGGACGGATGTCGGACGACTTTCTTGACCTCGACCTGCTGGATCAGCAGGCGCGTGATATCCTGGGGCTGATCCGCTCGGATGAAATTGCGCTGAACTGAGGCGCGCCTTCCGCCAAATGCGGCCCACTATTGCAAATTGTTCCGCCGGTTACTCAAGCTGATTGCTCTTTGTGAAGCTGTTTGGCCAGACGGCTCAGGTATTCCATCAGCAAGGGCTTGTTGCAGTAGTCCTTGACCACAGCATAATGCTGGGCGCGTTCGCGGTCGGATGGGTTCAGTGACGTCGTCAGCATCATGATCACAACCCGCGCGAACCGTTCCCCAAGTTCGCTCGTTGCCGCTTCGAGAAATTCGAAACCATCCATCTTGGGCATGTTGATATCCAGAAGGATCGCATCGGCTGCGGGCAGCGTTTGTTGCCTCAGGTAATCCAGCGCGTCTTCGACGCTGAGAAAGCCGAGAACGGTGTCGACAAGACCGGACCGGTCCACCAGCCGACGGCAGAGCTTTTGATCAACCTCGTTGTCATCAATGATCATCAGGGTCCCGATGCGGGGGGCGGTATCTGTCACGGGCGTATCCTTGGAATTTCGAGTGAAAATGTGCTGCCGCGCCCCGCTTCGGACGCGACGCCAAGTGTGCCACAATGGTTTTGCGCAATCCGGCGGCAAAGGGTCAGACCAAGGCCGACACCATCCACTTCGTCCCCGCGATGCAGGCGTTTGAAAAGCTGGAAGATGCGGTCGTGATGTTCGGGCTCGATACCGATGCCGTTGTCGGCAAAATCAACCGAGATCATACGGCTGCCCACCGGGCGTGCGGAAATGGTGATCTCGGGCGGGCGTTCGGGGTGGCGGTATTTCAGGCCGTTTTCGATCAGGTTCTGAAACAGTGTCGATATCTGGCGCGGGTGGCCCGTGATGTCGGGGAGGTCTTCTATTGTAACCTTTGCCTTGGCCCTTTGGATTGACGCGGCGAGGTCCGCGCAGGTTTTGTGCGCGATGTGTTCAAGCGAAACAGTCTCGGAACGCGCCTTTTCCCCGATCACCCGCGTGAAGCTGAGCATATCGTCCACAAGGCGCTGCATATGCTCGACCGTCTGGCGCGCCTGTCCTAGCATCTCGCGTTGATCTGCGTTGAGACCCCCTTCGTCAGCGACATCTATTTCGGTCAGCAGCATGTCCACGGTGTTTGCCGGTGCTTTCAGGTCGTGTGAAAGACTATAGGCAAACTCGCGCAATTCGGCATTGGCATTTGCGGCTTCTTCAGCAGCCGCGCGCGCTTCGATTTCGTTGCGTTTGATGGCCGTGAAATCGTTATGTGCACCAAGCATCCGCAAGGGTTTTCCAGACGCATCGCGAATAGCGATACCGCGACATCGCACCCAAACGGTTGAACCATCGGCATGCAGATACCGCACGACCTGATCGTAAGCGTGATCGGGGTCTGCACAGTGCTTGTTGAAGTTTTCAAGCGCCTCTTCCAGATCATCCGGGAAAATGATGTCCTGCCATTCGGCGGGATCGTGGGTCTTGGTGGCAGGATCAATACCAAAAAGCCGCCAGAATTCCGGGCTGATCCATTCGTTCTCGGGCCGTTCCAGATCCCAATACCAGACACCATCCAGCGACCCCTGCTGGAGAAACGACCAGATTTCCCCGTCCTTGCGCAACAGCGCGCTGAGTTCGGATTTGAGGTAATGCTCATCCGGATCCGTCATCGTTCGAGTGGCCTTTTTCTATCCGTATTGCTGCCCCTTTATCGTCTGACCAATGAATATATCGCTAACGTGCAGGCATCTCTTCTCAGCCTTGCGCGT
>JABDQU010000314.1 GCA_013042105.1 Boseongicola sp. | reverse complement strand
CCCATCAATGCCTCCATGCTTTTATCATTCGGCAACCGCCAGATTGCCGGGTTTCTCTTGCGTCGCCGAAATCGGCAACACGATCTTCGCAGCCGCGCCAATACGGCCCGACTGATCCAAAGGAGCCGCATCAACCAACGCCAACGTGCCTCCGTGCTCTTCGATAATCTTCTTCACGATCGGCAATCCAAGTCCGGTGCCTTTCTCGCGGGTCGTTACATACGGCTCAAACAGCCGCGAGCGATCTTCGGGCAGGCCGATCCCATTGTCGCTGATCGTAATCGTGGCAAGCCCTTCCGAGACCTCCATCGCCACATGAACACGCCCCGTATATCCGTCAGGAAACCCCTTCTTTTCCCCAAGAGTTTCAATCGCTTCTCCGGCGTTCTTGATAAGGTTTGTTAGCGCCTGACCAATCATAGTCGAATCCAGATCGGCCAGAACCGGACCTTCCGGCAGTTCCGATGTCAACGAGACGCCCTCCATCGCGCCCTCCTGCAACAAAACCGCATCCGCCACGAGCTTCGTAAGATCGTTCGTTGCGGTTTCCGGCTCAGGCATCCGAGCAAACTTGGAAAATTCGTTCACAATCCGGCGCAGATCATTGGTTTGCCGGACAATTACGTCCGTCAGGTTCTCCAAAAGTGGACCATCTTCACCAACACTGGGCACGAATTTGCGGCGAATGCGCTCGGCCGAAAGCTGGATCGGCGTCAACGGGTTCTTGATCTCATGCGCAATCCTGCGCGCCACATCGCCCCAGGCCGCCATTCTCTGCGCCGTCACCAAGTCTGTCACATCGTCAAATGCGATCACATGCCCTTTTTCATCGCCCTCGCCGCTGCGCTCCGCAATGCGCACCAAAAGCGTTTCGGCCACGCCCTTGCGCGACAGGCGCACTTCGCCTTGAGCAGTCTCGCGGCCACTGGCCTTCAGATCATCCCGCAATGAGACAAACTCAGGAACAATGACCTGCAAAGGTGCGCCGATCTCCGTCGGTCCATCTGACCGCAAAATCCGTTCCGCCGACCGGTTTATGAAGCTGACACGCCCCTCGCCATCCAACCCGATTACACCGGCCGTGACAGACGACAACACCGAGTCAAACAGCCGGCGACGCTCCTCAATCTGCTGGTTGGTGCTGAGCAACGCGTCGCGCTGCCCTTTGAGCTGACGCGTCATCTGGTTGAACAAACGTCCAACCATGGCAATTTCATCTTCGCCCTGCTCTTCAGGGATCTGAACATCCAGGTCCCCCGCACCAACACGTTGCGCAGCCCCTGCCAATCGCCCGACAGGTCGCGACAAACGCTCGGCAAACCAAAGCCCCAGCCAGATCGCCGCCAAGATCAAAATGACCGCAAAGCCAAGATACAAAAGCCCGAATTCAAAAACGAGCCGCCCACGTTCCTGTTCAAGTTGCGTGTAAAGCTGCGCCGTTTCTTCCGCCTCGTCCAAAAGCCCAAGAATACGACCATCCACATCGCGACTGACATAAAGATACCGATCCGGAAACGCCGTCAGTCGCAAGAGTGCGCGGAACTCGTTTGTTGTGAGGTCCTCAATAATCACCGTCCGACCATCGCGCGCCGCCGCAATATCAATCTCGCTTGGTTCCTCAAAATCAAAGAGATACGAGCGCTCGCCCCGCGTGCGTATGTCTCCTATCCCATCGATCACATAGGCTTCGCGCAATCCGCGCTGAATTTGTCCTTGCCCCTGCCCCAGAAGCTGGCGCAGCTCGGCGTCCGACACGAAGACCGACCGAGTCCGCGCCGCATTCAGATAACGTGCCAGCGCATTGGCATCTTCGCTAAGATCGCGCCGCTGGTCTTCTTGATAGGCTTCCGCCGCCGACAAGGACGCTCCGACAACGCCGCGTACCCTGTCCGAAAACCAACCCTCAAGTCCGATGTTGATCGTCAATCCAGCAAAAACCGCAACTGTCACCGTGGGAATGAGAGCGATAATCGCAAATACGCCTGTTAGCCGGAGGTGAAGGCGGGATCCTGCCGATTTCGCGCGTCGCGCGGCGATCATCGACGCGATACGCGCAAAAACCAGAGCCGCGACAAGCAGCACATAAACAAGGTCGGCCAACAAAATGAGACGCAACGACAACGCCGAAGACGTCCGGTCCAGTGGTCCCAAGACAAGGAAGGTCGCCAACGCAAGAACAGGCCCCAAAAGCACAACGCCAAGGGTTGCCGCGTTCTGCATACGGCGCATCCGTCTGAGACGGAGTAGTTTTTGCCAAGTTAATGCCCGCGCGCGCCCCGCCACCCGGACCCTCCATATGATGTGCCACTGAGACGTGGCGACCGCTCTATATTGGCGACACTTTATCCACAGTTACGGATCGGCCACTCTCTGTTGCGGTTTTACATCAATTTGCGCCTCCGTGTCACGCGGATATCGAGATCTGTGATCTTCTTTCTGAGGGTATTTCGATTAATGCCCAGCAAATCGGCGCATTTTGCCTGATTTCCACCGGTCGCATCCAGGGCAATTTCGATCAACGGTAGCTCAACTTCCCGCAAAATACGTTGATAAAGACCGGGAGGCGGCAGTTGCCCTCCGTGCAAATCAAAATATCGGCGCAGATGCTTTTCAATCGACGTTGAAAGCTTTTCGCTGTCGCCACCGCCTGTCAGCGGCTCGATCGCGGGCTGATTGCCCAGCACCATCTCAACTTCCGCGCGTCCAATCTCGTCTTCCCCGCCAGTAATCGACAACCGACGGATCGTATTTTCCAACTGGCGCACATTGCCCGGCCAGGAATAAGCGCGCACAAGCTCCAAGGCGGGCGCCGCAAACCGACGCAAAGGCAGCCCGTCCCTTTCGGCGCGGGCAAAGAAATGGCTCGCCAAAAGCGGGATATCCTCAACGCGCTCGCGCAAAGACGGCACAGCCAAAGTCACACCGCCCAGCCGATAGTACAAATCCGACCGAAACTTCCCCTGATCCAGCTTCAACGCAAGATCCGCCTGACTGGTCGCCATGATACGCGGGGCATTATCGGTGAAACTGTCCAGCATCCGCACGATACGAGCCTGTGCGTCTTCATCCAGGTCACCGACTTCATCAAACAAAAGCGTTCCGTTGCGCACGCGCGAAATCAGCGTCGACGGCCCCTCCATCTGCGCCAGATCACTGCCGGTCGCGACGACAAACGGCAATGTTCGACGATCTGACAAATCATGGATTGCCCGCGCAATCAGTGATTTCCCCGTGCCGCTTTCTCCCGTGATCAATACAGGTAAATCTGCATTCATCACCCGCGCCACCAGACGGTAAATCGCCTGCATGCCCGCTGTGCGCCCGACAAGCGGCAAGTCTTCTCCCGTATCACTGCTGCCAGTATCGGCGCGTGGAGCTGGGGCGCGGCGCTTCACTTCCAGCGCGCGCGCAGCACGCTTCATCAGATCCGGCAAATCAAAGGGTTTTGGCAAATAGTCATAGGCATCCGCTTCGGTCGCCTGGATGGCCGTCATGATCGTATTCTGCGCCGAGATCACAATCACCGGCAAACCGGGACGCTGCTCAGCAATCAACGGCAACTGGTCCAACCCATTACCGTCCGGCATCATCACATCCGAAATCACAAGGTCGCCCTTGCCCTCTTCGACCCAGCGCATCAGCGTCACCAAAGATGATGTCGCATGCACCTTGCAACCCGCTCGCGTCAGGGCCTGTGTAAGAACGGTTCGGATGGTTCTGTCGTCATCTGCGACCAGAATTGTGCCGTCCATAAAATCGTGCTCCTTCGTGTTACCCCCGTCCGGGCGTCAGGCTTCCTTCGGCGCGACAGGGAGAGAAAGTCTAAATACTGTGCGCCCCGGAACACTATCGACGCTGATCCAGCCGTCGTGATCCGAGACGATTTTGCTTACCAGTGCGAGTCCAAGACCGGTCCCGTTTTCGCGTCCTGAAATGAAGGGATCAAAGACGTCCTGCGCGATCTCGGGGGGCAAACCGGGTCCGTCATCAATGATCTCAACCTGAAGCGGCAGAGACCCAGTCCCGTCCTTGCGCCGCAAACGCAATGACATCTCATAAAACGTCCGAATACGAATGGTGCCTCTGGTATCGCCTGCAGCCTCAGCCGCATTTTTCAGCAAGTTCAGAAATACTTGCAGCATCTGGTCACCATCCACGTATGTCGACGGCAGCGACGGGTCATATTCTTCAGTAATCGACATATGCGCCGCAAAGCCAATCATCGCTGACTTGCGCGCCCGGTCCAAAAGGTCATGCACATTCACCGCTTTGCGCTCAGGCGGGCGCAGGTTGCCGAATTGCTCGACCTGTTCCAGTAGCTTCACGATCCGATGGCTCTCACTGACAATCAAATCGGTCAGCTCCAGATCATCCCCCGAAAGCCCCATGCTAAGAAGTTGAGCTGCACCTGTGATGCCCGCCAAAGGGTTCTTGATTTCATGGGCCAGCATTTCGGCCATGCCAATCGCCGACTTTGCTGCCGATTTCACCGACAAGGACCGCCCCAGCCGGTCCGCCAGTCCACGCGGTTCCATCAAAACCAGCACGAACCCCGGCATGCCCGTCATGGGCGCAATCTGAACGTTCGCGCGCACCGGCGTCGTGTTGCCCGACCCCACATCCACGTTGTTCATAAACAGTGACGACTGGTCCTGTCGCACCCGGCGAAACGCATCGTCAATCGGCGAGTCGATCGCCAGCATGTCAAAGACCGGCACCCCACGCACCGACCGCACGCTCGCATTGAGAAAGCTTTCCGCAGCCGGGTTCACCTCAGCCACCACATCACCCGGATCAATCAGAAACGCAGGGATCGGCAGCGAAAGCCACAGCATGTCGTGAAACGTGTTCATGCCGCCACCTGAACGCGCATCGCATCCGGCAAAAGGCGGCGCACCTGCGCCACATCCGACGTCAGAACAGCCTTTCGCAGGCTCGGCGCGGTTCCGACGTAATCCATATACCAGCCCAAATGCTTGCGCACGACACGCCCACCAAGCTGGTCTCCATAAAACGCAATCGTATCCTCAAAATGAGCGCGCACCATATCCACAAAAGCCCGTCCCGCAGGAATCTTGGGAGCCACGCCCCATCCCAAAGCATGCGCAATCTCTGCCAAACGCCAAGGCGCGCCTTGCGCACCACGACCAACCATCACCCCATCGCAGCCGGACTGCTCCAAAGCCGACTTCGCCGAAACCACATCCACAATATCACCATTTGCAATCACAGGGATCGACACCGCATCCTTCACCTCTCGGATCGCAGCCCAGTCCGCGCGCCCCTTGTAAAACTGGCATCGCGTCCGCCCATGGATCGTCAGCATCCGGACACCCGCCGCTTCAGCACGCCGGGCGATGTCTGGTGCATTCAGACAATCATCATCCCAGCCAAGCCGCATTTTCAGCGTTACAGGCACATCCACCGCGCCGACAACGGCATCAATCAAAGACAACGCATGGTCCGGCGTCTTCATCAACGCTGACCCGGACAAGCCCCCGGTCACCTTCTTGGCGGGACAACCCATGTTGATATCAATGATCTTCGCGCCATTGCCCTCGACAACCCGCGCCGCCTCCGCGATCCAAAATGCGTCACGCCCGGCAAGTTGCACCGACGTTGCCTGCTCGCCAAACCCAAGCTCCGCCTTTTCGCGCACGCCGGGTTTCGCCTGCACCATTTCCTGACTGGCAACCATCTCGCTCACCACCAGCCCCGCGCCAAAAGACGCCACCAAGCGGCGAAACGGCAAGTCAGTGATTCCGGCCATCGGAGCCAGAAACACAGGCGGGTCGAGTAACAATGAACCAACAGCGATCGTCATGCTTAATCCTTGAGCAGTCACGAGAGACACTAGCTTTCCGACACCGAGGTTCAAACCTCAGCGGCCATAAAAGCCACTCAAAACAGCATATGCCTAATTTTTGTGCATATATCCACATAAATGCGAGCATTGTCACAGACATCACCATTGCCTAGACGTGGCACATGAGTGAAACGCACGAAAAATTGGCGGCAGCCGTGATTGTTGCAGCAGGCCGCGGCACCCGCGCTGGTGGCGATATTGCCAAGCAATGGCAACCACTTGCAGGTCGCCGCGTGATCGACTGGACGCTCTCGGCCTTTCGCGCATCTCCACACATTGGTGAGATCGTCGTCGTGCTGCATCCCGAGGAATGCGACATGCTTGGTCATGATGACGTAACGGTCGTCGCAGGTGGTGACAGCCGCGCCGCTTCGGTTCGCGCTGGGCTTGAGGCGCTGGTAGACATAGCGCCGGATATCGTTCTGATCCACGACGGCGCCCGAGCCTGTATCCCGGACCGAGTCATCGAAGACATGACGCGCATGGTCGAAAAATATGACGCCGTCGCGCCGGGTCTGGCAATCACCGATGCCCTCTGGTCATCCGAAGGTGAAGGATTTCGTCAGGTGAACGCCACCGTTGATCGCAGCAATCTGTACCGCGCACAAACCCCGCAAGCGTTCCGCTTCTCGGCCATTCTGAATGCGCACCGCGCGCACGAAGGCCTGGCGCTTGATGATGTGGAAGTCGCTCGTGCCGCCGGAATGACGGTTCAGATTGGCCCCGGCAACGCCGACAACATCAAAATCACAACGCCCGAGGATTTCACACGGGCAGAACGCATACTTAAGGAGCGGCAGTTGATGGATATTCGCGTCGGCAACGGCTTTGACGTTCACCGTTTCGGCGCAGGAGATCACGTGATCCTCTGCGGCGTAAAAATTCCCCACACCCGCGGCCTGCAAGGCCACTCCGACGCAGACGTCGGCCTGCAC
>JABDQU010000313.1 GCA_013042105.1 Boseongicola sp. | reverse complement strand
GGTCGCCAAGGTCAAAACCGCACTGGAAGCGGTTCACGCCTGATACCGACGCGATACCGACGCAGTGCGGACAGTCACCCGGAAAAACACGGCGCGCACCGCGCCGGAGCGCGTTGTTCACAAATTTCTCACACGCCTCTGCGATCCTTAACAGATTGTCACCGGTGCGGACGGTCGCACCGACGTAATGCCGACGTTATACCGACGTTATACCGACGTCACCTCGAAAGACCAAAGCTGTTTAAAAACAGGTGCCTACAGTCGTAACTTAAACCACTAATGCTGCGACTTGATAAACGTCCCATTATTCAGCTCCTTCACCGCCTGCATCAGCTCGGCCTGAGTGTTCATCACAATCGGCCCATGCCACGCCACCGGCTCCTCCAAAGGCCGCCCCGAGATCAGCAGGAACCGAATACCCTCATCCCCACTCGTAACCGTAATCTCATCGCCCGTATCAAACCGCACCAACGTCCGGTTTCCCGACATATCGCGAATGTTCAGTTCCTCTCCACGAAACTCCTTTTCTACCCTGACACCAATGGGTTGCGAGGCATCCCGGAAACTGCCTGATCCGGCAAAGACATAGGCAAACGCGTTTGAATACGCGTCCACCGGCAGCACTTTTCGCGTGTTCGGAGGGATCGAAATATCGACGAACATCGGCTCCGCCGCAATCCCGTCCACTGGTCCCGTCTTGCCCCAGAACTTGCCGATAATGATCTTCACAGCCGTGCCGTCATCATCGATAATTTCAGGAATATCAGTGCCTTGGATATCCTGATACCGCGGGTCCGTCATCTTGTGTGCGCCGGGCAGGTTCGCCCAAAGCTGAAACCCATGCATCCGCCCCGAGAAATCACCCTTTGGCATCTCCTGATGCAAAATCCCCGATCCAGCCGTCATCCACTGCACCGACCCACGCCCCAAAAGCCCGCGATTGCCCAGCGAATCTCCATGCTCAACTTCCCCCTCAAGCACATAAGTAATTGTCTCTATCCCGCGATGCGGATGCCAGGGAAAACCCTTTTGATAAAGGGCCGGATCGTCATTTCGAAAGTCATCAAGCAGCAGAAACGGATCGCTCTCGCTTGGATCTCCAAAGCCAAAAACGCGATGCAAATGCACGCCCGCGCCCTCCATTGTCGGCTGGGCAAGCGAGGTCGATTTCACGGGTCGAAACGTCATGGCAAAGCTCCTTCAAAGCGTTGCCATCCCACATAAAGCAAACGCGCGACAGGAAAACCGCCGCGCGCGCACATGGTCTGTTGGAAAAGGCGAAAAGCCCTAGCTGACAGCCTCGCCCCGCGAAAGCGCAGCCACGCCCGTCCGCGCCACCTCCTGCAAACCCAAAGGACGCATCAAATCGGCAAAAGCGTCAATCTTTTCAGGGGTTCCGGTGATCTCGAAGACGAAACTCTCCAGCGTCGAATCCACCACATTCACCCGGAAGATATCCGCCAAACGCAACGCCTCCACCCGTTTGTCACCCGTCCCCGAAACCTTGAACAACCCAAGTTCACGCTCAACACTCGGCCCCTCAACGGTCAGATCATGCACCTCATGCACCGGAACAATCCGTCCCAGTTGCGCCTTGATCTGCTCAATCACAGAAGGCGTTCCCGTCGTCACAATGGTGATCCGGCTCACGTGTCCGGTATGATCCGTTTCAGCGACCGTCAGGCTCTCAATGTTATACCCGCGCCCTGAAAAAAGCCCGATGACACGCGCCAGAACACCCGCCTCGTTGTCGACAACAACCGCCAGCGTATGCCGCTCAATCGCTTCTGCATTCGGGTCACGCAGATCATAAGCCGAATGGCTCGATGCGCCTTTTTTGATCTTAAGTGGAGACATGATCCAACTTCATCCTTTTCCAAATACCACGGGGTGAGCGAAGCGAGGGGCAGCGCCCCTCAAACCATCACCGCGCCCGAAGCTCCGATTGCATCCTTCGTCGAGGCTTCACCCAGAAGCATCTTATTGTGCGGCTCGCCCGAGGGGATCATCGGGTAGCAATTCTCATGCTTGGTCACCAGGCAATCAAAGATCACCGGCCCGTCGTAGTTCAGCATTTCCATGATCGCATCATCCAGATCCGCCGGATCCGAACACAAAATGCCTTTCGCGCCAAAGGCTTCCGCCAGTTTCACGA
>JABDQU010000309.1 GCA_013042105.1 Boseongicola sp. | reverse complement strand
TGTTCAGCGTTTCATGAAACAATGTGATGTCCCGCAGCGTCGGATGAATCGCATCAAACAGATAAAAAAGCGCCGAATTTCGCGCGCGAATATGGATCGGGATCACCGGCAAGTCATATTTGCGCGCAATCATTGCCGCCGAGGCCATCCAGTCCCGCTCAAAAAGCCTCAAGCCCCGCCGTTTGGCCAGCCTGCCCGATGGGAAAATCACCCCGATACGCCCGGCTTCAATCGCCGATTTGGTATAGGCCATGGTTTCGCGGGTCTTTGCGTGACTGCGTTTTTCTTCGCGCCATTCCACCGGTGCAATCAGACTTTCAAACTGCGGTAACAGACGCAGAATGTCGGAATTGGCATAAATGAACATGTCAGGGCGCAGCGGATAAAGGAGATGATGCAGCATAATGCCATCCGCAATCCCCGTCGGGTGATTTGCCACGATCAAGGCCGCGCCCTGACGCGGGATATTCTCCAACCCTGAAACCGTCAGGTCGCGCACCAGAAGCCCCGCGACATGGTGCATAATGCGGTCGGTGCTCCAGTTTTCATAAAGTTGACCAAGCTCAACAGTGCGCTGATAGCCAAGCATGGCATTAAAAAGCGCGCGCAGCCTTTGAGACATCGCGCTCTGGCGGAACAGCCAAGGCGCACGCTCGGCAATCAATGGATCAATTCGGTCTTCCATACGCGCACACAACATCCATTTTGTGACGGTCCGGTAACCAGAATATAACTGTTTCTTTGCACGCTTTTTAGAAAGCTCAACCGTGCTCGGCATGTTCTTGCGAAAAAGGCGTTTCGGATCGGCTTAAAACAGCCGCTTTACCGTGACCCCACGCGCCTCCAGTGCTTCGTCCAACTGCCGCCCCGATGGCAAACAGGGACCGGGAATATGAAGCTTTGGCCCGGAATTGCGGAAAATGGCGACCCTTTGCGACAGATCCAACGCAGTGCGCGCACGGACAAAGTCAATATCATCAAAGTCCACGCTGTCCCCACGGCTCCCCACCTGCCAGGAAATGGATGTCTCATCGATACTGAGATGCGCCTTTGTATTCGCGATAATTGACCATATGGCCGGAGCAATAAGAACACCGAACAAGGCCACGACAAAAGGATGCGCTTGCAGCCCGAACATCAGCACAAGAAGTCCGATGATCGCAAAAGCAACCATCACATAACTGCTGGCATTTCGCGATGTGCGCCTATGTGTAAAGGTCTCGGGCATGTGTGGGGCGTGCCGCAGCTTGGCAGGATTGGCAAGAGAAATGGCGAAATTTACGAAATCGACACTGCCCTCCAAAACTTGCGTCACCTGTGGCCGCCCGTTTTCGTGGCGCAAGAAGTGGGCAAAGGTCTGGGATGACGTCAAATACTGCTCCGAGCGCTGCCGCCGCGCGCGGAATACTTAGGTATACCGTCTCTTGCCTCTGAGCGACGGGTCTTTTACTTCACCCCGAACAGACCAAAAGGGGACAACGTCATGTCAAATCGTGTGAACCGCGCCGGGCTGCAGGTCGACAGGCTGCTTGCAGATTTCATTGAAACAGAAGCTCTGCCCGGAAGCGACGTCACCGCAGATGATTTCTGGAGCGGTCTCAGCACACTTGCGCATGACTTTGGCCCAAGAAACCGCGCTCTTTTGGAAACTCGTGAAACGATCCAGACCCAGATTGACGACTGGCATATCCGCCACCGCAACCAACCGCATGATCACACCGCCTACACCGCGTTTTTGAAAGAGATCGGGTATCTTGTGCCCGTTGGAGATGATTTCGAGATCACGACCGCCAACACTGACCCCGAGATTGCAAGCGTTCCTGGACCACAACTGGTCGTGCCGATTACCAATGCCCGCTATGCACTGAACGCGGCTAACGCGCGCTGGGGCAGTCTCTATGATGCCTTCTATGGCACAGACGCGACCGACGGGGTCGCACCATCGGGTCCCTACAACAAGGGCAGAGGCGCGCGCGTCGTCGCGAAGGCGCGTGTATTTCTGGATGAAGCCTTTCCTCTGACAGGGCTCAGCCACGCCGACGCACGCCGGTATTACATCCATGACGGCGCCCTGCTGGTCGATGATCAGCCACTGGTCGATCCGACCAAATTCATTGGCTTCAAAGGCCATCCGAAAGCCCCTGACGCCGTTTTGTTGCGCAACAACGGGCTGCATGTCGAACTGGTCTTTGATAGAACGCATATGATCGGAAGCCGCGATCAGGCAGGGCTTGCGGATGTGCGGCTGGAGGCGGCAGTAAGCGCAATCCTTGACTGCGAGGACAGCGTGGCATGCGTTGATGCTGAAGATAAGGTGCTGGCGTATCGCAACTGGCTGGGCCTGATGAAAGGCGATCTGGAGGACTCTTTCGAGAAAGGCGGCAAGACCGTCACCCGCGCTTTGAACCCTGACAAGTCCTTCACCGCACCCGATGGCTCGGATGTCACGATCAAGGGACGCGCGCTGATGCTGGTGCGCAATGTCGGACACCTGATGACCAACCCGGCCATTCTTGACCGCGATGGCAATGAGATCTTCGAAGGTCTTATGGATGCGATGGTGACCGCTCTGATCGCCAAACACGATCTGGCGCGTGACAGCGGCAACTCGGTGAGGGGGTCCGTTTATGTTGTGAAACCCAAAATGCACGGTCCTGACGAGGTCGCATTTGCCAGCGAGACGTTCACCCTCGTGGAACAGGCGCTGGGCCTGCCGCAGGACACGGTCAAACTGGGCATCATGGACGAAGAACGCCGCACGTCGGTGAACCTGAAAGAGTGCATCCGCGCCGCCAAATCCCGCGTTGCCTTCATCAACACGGGCTTTCTCGATCGCACCGGCGACGAGCTGCACACATCAATGGAAGCCGGCCCCTTTAGCCGCAAAGACTGGATCAAACGCAAGTCGTGGATCGCAGCCTACGAGAACCGCAACGTGGACGTCGGACTGGCTTGCGGACTTTCCGGCAAGGCGCAGATCGGCAAAGGCATGTGGGCGATGCCCGACCAGATGGCCGCGATGCTTCAGTCAAAGATCGAGCACCCGCAAGCTGGTGCGAATTGCGCATGGGTTCCGTCGCCAACGGCGGCCACGCTTCACGCGCTGCACTATCACAAGGTCGATGTCTTTGCCGTTCAGGCCAAACTGAAAGCCGGTGGCGCGCGGGCCCATGTGGATCAGGTTCTCGAGATACCGCTCGCGGCGTTTCGCATGTGGAACAAGGACCAGATCACTCGCGAAGTTGAGAACAACGCACAAGGTATTCTGGGATATGTCGTGCGTTGGATCGATCAGGGCGTTGGCTGCTCGAAAGTGCCGGACATCAACAATGTCGGGCTTATGGAAGACCGCGCGACCTGTCGCATTTCTGCACAGCATATTGCGAACTGGCTGCACCACGAGGTGATCAGTCGCGATGAGGTGCGCCAGATCATGGAGCGGATGGCTGAAGTCGTTGACGGCCAGAACAAGGACGATCCTCTTTATCGCCCGATGGCGCCTGGATTTGATGGAATCGCGTTTAAGGCGGCCTGTGATCTGGTGTTTGAGGGCCGCAATCAGCCCTCGGGGTATACGGAACCGGTATTGCACCGGCGGCGGCTTGAGCTGAAAGCTTCGGTCTAAGATCGACGCGCTTCGCGCGCCGATCCGCCGGGGCCATTCTGCCCCCGGACCCCTTGAGGATACTTTTAAACAGAAGAAGGGGCGTCTTGCGTTCCGCTGTGCGCAACTGCACTTCAATTGCGTGAACCTGTGCGCGAGGTGCGGTTATCAATAGGTGATCTGTGGATTAGGAGTGCTTAATCAAAGGGAGTAGATCGCGTGCGTCCAGTCGTTGGCATCATCGGGAATGCATTCCTGATAAATGATGAATATCCGGCCCATACGGGCGGGCGGATGAACAGCGAGGCTGTGGCGGATGTCGCAGGGGCGCTCCCTTTGATTGTGCCGACGGATCCTGCGCTTGTGGATGTGGACGATCTGATGGCGGCTTGCGACGGATTTGTTTTCACCGGCGCGCGCGCGAATGTGCATCCTGAGCACTACATGGAAGAGCCAACGGAAGCGCATGGTGATTTCGATCCTGCGCGCGATGATGTGACCCTTCCCTTGATCCGCGCTTGCGTAGCGCGCGGTCAGCCGATCTTGTCGATCTGCCGGGGTTTTCAGGAACTGAACGTGGCAATGGGCGGTTCTCTTTATCCTGAAATTCGGGATTTGCCGGGTCGGGTGAACCACCGCATGCCGCCAGATGGGACGATCGAAGAGAAGTTCGAGATCCGACAAAACGTGACCTTCACGCGCGATGGGGTGTTCCATCGTCTGATGGGGGCCGAGGTGGTGCGCACCAATACGCTTCACGGGCAGGGCATCAAGGACAAAGGGGCACGGATCGTCATAGATGGCTGGGCCGATGACGGCACGCCCGAGGCGATTTATGTGGACGGCGCTACGGGCTTTACGCTGGGGGTGCAATGGCATCCGGAGTATCAGGCAGCCGAAGACCCGGTCTCGCGCCCTTTGTTTGAGGCTTTCGGTCAGGCCGTCCACGACTGGCAGGGTGGCAAGAGATCCGGTGATCTGAAAATCGCCTGAGCAATCCGATCCGATTGAGACGGATCAATTGGCACATCGTCGTTATGGGTTAGGGTCTTCTGCGAAAGTCGAAGGGGTCCATTCCATGAAGATCGCGATCATCTATGCCTCAACCGAAGGCCAGACACGCAAGATTGCACACCACGCCAAGGAAACACTGGAAGGCGACGGGAACGACGTCACCCTGCGCCACGCGACCGATGCCAACGATCTGCGGTTAGCCGAGTATGACGGCGTCATCCTTGCAGCATCAGTGCATGCCGGGCGGTTCCAAACGGAATTGGTCGACTTTGCAAAAGACCACTCCAGCGCGCTCAATGCAGTGAATTCACTTTTCCTGCCCGTTTCGCTTGGTGCCGCCGGAGATGACGAAACGGAATGGAACGCGCTCAGGCAGTATGTACGGACCCTGGCCGCAGATACGGGCTGGTCCCCGGCCCGGGTGGAGCACGTGGCGGGCGCTTTCAGGTTCAAAGAGTATGACTTCTTTAAATACTGGGCGATGCGCTGGTTTGAATCGAGCAAAGATCCATCGGTCCCGGCAGGAGTGGATCGCGAATATACCGACTGGGATGCGCTTGATGACGCGTTGCGGGACTGGACGCGCGCGTAATCTGCTGCCAGTTAAAGCGCCAGAGAACTCTGCAAGTGAGGTGGCGCGCATGAAACGCTCGACGATCAACGATATCATGGCTGCGGCGGACGATCTTATTCGCCATCACGGTTTTACTTTGCCGCCCTTCGCCTATTGGACGCCCGACGAATTTCGCGCGCGCGGCGATGCTTCGCGTATTGTCGAGTCTCGCATGGGGTGGGATATCACCGATTACGGGCAAGGCGATTTCGATGCGCTGGGCCTGTTTCTGTTCACGCTTCGAAACGGGTCGCTCGCGGATCTGCAGCGCGGCGGCGGTATGGTCTATGCCGAGAAACTGCTGATTTCACGCCAAGATCAGATCAGCCCGATGCACACCCATGTGATCAAATCTGAAGACATCATCAATCGCGGCGGTGCCACCATGGTGATTGAACTCTTTGGCTCGGATGATGATGGCAACTGCGCGACGGATCGCGGTGGCGTGGTGTTCTGTGACGGTATCGAACGCCCCTATGCGCCCGGCGAAAAGTTGAAGTTTGCCCCGGGCGAGAGCATCACCTTGATGCCCGGTGACTGGCACGCCTTTTGGGGCGAAGGCGGGGATGTCTTGATCGGTGAGGTCTCAACCGTCAACGATGATGTGACCGACAACATCTTCCGCGAGCCTATCGGCCGCTTTGCCGAGATCGAAGAAGACGTCGCGCCAACGCACCTGTTGGTGAGCGATTACGAGACCTGGCTATCTGCCTGAGGCAGTTCCATCTCGAAGCGCTCCAATTCAACATTGAGGCGCGTTACGACCTCTTTTGCCATAACCTGCCAGCCGCGTTTTTCGAGGAAGGGGCGCAAGTAATGGCTGGCATGGGTGGAAAGGCGACCAAGCTCGCTGTCGCGGGCCTGTTCTAGCAGTTTTTCATAAAGCTGCATGGCTGTCCCGTCGCCGCGTGCGCGCGAGCTGACGAAGAACATATCAAGGTAACCATCTTCGCGCAGGCTGATGAACCCTGTCAGCCCATGCTCATCTGATGTGACCCAGGCTTTTGCTGCGGACAAACGCGGCAACCACCACTCCTGCACCACCGGCGAGGGCACCCAAGCGCGTCGCTGCTCGACAGAATAGTGTTCGTCTTCACCACTATGGACAGCCTCAAAATAGACGGCGTAGCTCGCCTCAGCGTCTGTTGGTTTCCATATCCGCATTAAGTCACCGCAGCACGGGCCCGGAAGGCCGGCGTGTCCCATTCGTTAGAGTTCAGGATGTCTTCAAGGTGTCGGGCGGCGCCGAGTATCTCGGCCTCCCCGATATAAAGTGGCGTCACGCCAAACCGCATAATGTCGGGCGCCCGAAAGTCGCCGATCACGCCGCGCGCGATCAAGGCCTGCATCACCGCATAGCCCTCAGGATGACGAAATCCGACCTGGCTGCCGCGTTTGGTTCCGTCTCGTGGTGATGCCAACGTGACATCAGGGCAGCGGTCCTCGACCTCGGCGATAAACAAATCGATCAACTCAATCGACCGGGCGCGCAGAGCGTCCATATCCACGTCATCCCAGACATCAAGTGCGGCATCCAGCGATGCCATCTGCAACATCGCAGGCGTTCCCACACGCATCCGGTCAATGCCCTGCCCTGCGCGATAGTCGAGGTCAAAGGCGAAGGGCGCTTCATGCCCAAGCCATCCCGACAACGCAGGGCGCACATCTTCGGTGATCTCGGGCGCGACATAGATAAACGCCGGACCGCCGGGGCCGGAATTCAGATATTTATAGGTGCAGCCCACCGCGAAATCAGCCTTGCCACCCGTCACATCAACAGGAAAGGCACCTGCCGAATGCGCCAGATCCCAGATTGCCAGCGCGCCAACGTCATGCGCCTTCGCCGTCAGAGCAGGCATGTCATGGCGACGACCCGTGCGATAATCGACTTCCGTCAGCATCAGGCAGGCGACACTGTCGTCGATGTGATCCGCGACGTCTTCAGGCGCGACGATCTTCAACTGATGCCCCCGGTCCAGCGACTTGATAAGCCCCTCGGCCATGTAAAGATCGCTTGGGAAGTTCCCGGAATCGCTCAGGATAACGCGTCGCTCGGGGCGCAATTCCAACGCTGAAGCCAGCGCCTGATACACCTTGATCGTCAACGTATCGCCTAAGACAACACTGCCTTCAGGCGCGCCAATCAACCGGCCCACGCGGTCACCAACCCGGCGCGGCATGGCCATCCACCCCGCATTGTTCCAGCCAGTGATCAGCATCTTGCCCCATTCGTCGCGCAGCATCGCCTCAACGCGGGCAGGCACGGATTTGGGCAAAGGCCCAAGCGAGTTTCCATCAAGATAAATCATGCCCTCGGGCAGATCGAAGAAGCGGCGGGTTTTTTCAAAATCTGTCATA
>JABDQU010000308.1 GCA_013042105.1 Boseongicola sp. | reverse complement strand
CGCGCCGTCAGGCGGCGTCCGAGACGCTTTGGCTTTTTGGGATCCATGCTGTTCGGGATGCTTTGGAAAACCCGAACCGCGAAAAGCTGCGATTGGTTGTGACAAAGAATGCGGCTGATCGGCTGGGGGAGGCAATCCCTGCCTCAGGATTGACGCCCGAGATTGCCGATCCGCGCAAGTTTCCTGCACCCATTGATCCGGGTTCCGTGCATCAGGGAGCGGCTTTGGAAGTCCGCGCGCTGAATTGGGGAAATGTGCAGGACAGGCTTTCCGACGCGGGGCCGCGCGGCATTGCCTTGTGTCTGGACCGCGTGACGGACCCGCATAATGTGGGGGCGATATTGCGCTCGGCAGAGGTTTTCGGGGCCTCTGCGGTGATTGCTACCGCGCGTCACGCAGCGCCGGAGACCGGTGCTTTGGCGAAGACTGCCTCGGGCGCCTTGGAGCGCCAGCCGTATTTGCGGGTGCGCAACCTTGCCGCGTCAATGGAGGAGTTGCGCAATATGGGCTACCTTCTGATCGGTCTGGATGGCGAGGCGAAGACACCATTGGAAACCGCGCTGGCCGATGCTTCTGACTGTCCTGTCGCGCTTGTATTGGGGGCTGAGGGCCCCGGATTGCGCGATAAGACCCGCGAAACCTGCGATGTCTTGGCGCATATCCCGTTTGCCCGCGATTTCGGTTCGCTGAATGTCTCAAATGCCGCCGCAATCGCCCTATATGCTGCAGGACGCCGCTAAGGAGCCGACGACATGCGACATGCTCAGAAGATCGCTACATGCTGTTACTGCGGCTCGCGGGCGGCTCTTGTCTTGAATGGTAAGGACCGGCATGAGTTGGCTTGCGCCAATTGTGGAGCACCTTTGCATGAAATGAAGATGTTGCGGACGGATGCGCAAGGCGACCGCGAACTGGTGCACCCTTCGCCGATCAGGTCGTCGAAAAAGCATTCTAAAAAACATCGTGCTCCCAAATCTAAAGCGCGAAAGGGCAAGAAAAGCCTGAAGCATCGTTTCAAGAACTCGATCTGGGACATCGCCGAGGACGTGCTTGAAGAGGTTTTTGACGTATTTGACTAGGATTTTGTAACAAATATCACGCAGCATACATGCTGCGGTCACATGGGCGCGACGGACCTTTCAGGGCGACGGTATGCTTGCCATCTTGGTTCCAACCGAAAATCAAAGGGACCAACAGCATGATAACCCGACGCACTTTTCTGATCGCCACGGCAACGGCTATTCCTGCTGCCACTCTTTTGACGCAGCCCGCGGCCGCGGCTCAGCCGCCGGTTTATGCAACGGATAACATCGCGATCAACGGCTATGATCCCGTGGCCTATTTCACCGAAGAAAAGCCGGTGGAAGGCGTCGCGGACTTTTCTTCTGAATGGGACGGAGCCACCGTTTTGTTCGCCAGTGCAGCGCACAAGGAGATGTTCGACGCGGACCCTGAAAAATACACTCCAAAATACGGTGGATATTGCGCATATGCGGTTTCCAAGGGCTATACGGCGTCGACCGATCCTGTTGCCTGGACCGTTCACGAAGGACGGCTCTACCTGAACTATTCCCGCTCGGTGCGCGCCCTTTGGACGGCACGGCGCAGCAGCCATATCAAGTCCGCAGATGCGAACTGGCCAAGCGTGCTTGAAGGATAAAGTGTCGCAGAGGGTGCGATCACAACTTCGCGAATTCATCTTCAAACTCTGACTTCAGCTACCAATTCTTTAGCGTGGCGCGGGTTCGGAACACCCGCGTCGGACAAACTGTCCCTCGTTCCGTGACTGACGCTCGGGGCCTTTGGTGCCCGAGCGTCCTTTTCTTTCGTAGTGGTGGTATTGAACCTATGACGCCGTCGGATGAGCGCATTGCGCGCGCTCTTTTAGAAACTCGAACGATTGCTCTTGTCGGCGCTTCGATGAAGTCGGACCGACCCAGTCACCGTGTCGGGGCCTATCTTGCCTCTGTTGGTTATCGGGTCATTCCGGTCAACACGGGCCATGTTGGCAGGCCGCTGTTTGGCGAAACGGTCGTTGGTCGGCTGGCTGACATCAAAGGCGACGTTCAATTGGTCAATATCTTTAGAAATTCCGATGATGTCCTTCCGGTCGTGGAGGAGGCATTGACTGCTTTGAGCGGCCTCAGATTCATTTGGATGCAGCTTGATATCCAGAATGCTGAAGCGCGCAGGCTTGCCGAAGAAAAAGGCGTTCTGGTCTTCGAGAACCGTTGCACGGCAACTGAGCACCGGCGACTGCTGAACAGTGCCAAAAGTGCCTGATCTCAAGAGCGGGCGGCTTTCTCGTCAATACCCGAGACGCCTTCGCGCCGTTCAAGTTCATCAAGAACATCCGACAGTGTCAGGTCGTGAGCAGCCAACATAACCAACAGGTGGTAGAGCACATCCGCGGCTTCGGCAGTCAGCCGCTCCTTGTCCCCACGTACAGCTTCGATCACCGCTTCGATGGCTTCTTCGCCAAATTTTTCGGCCGCCTTTTCAGGGCCTTGTGACAGAAGCTTTGACGTCCATGACGATTCCGGGTCAGCATTTTTGCGTGCGTCTATAGTGGCCGCCAGTCGGTCCAGAGCGTTCATGATAACCTCACTGGAATACCGGCGGCAGCCATGTGAGCTTTGGCTTCGCCAATGGTGAAGTCACCAAAGTGGAAGATAGAGGCGGCGAGAACGGCACTGGCGCGCCCTTCGGTTACCCCTTCGACCAAGTGATCAAGCGTGCCCACGCCGCCGGACGCAATAACCGGCACCGTCACCGCATCAGAAATAGCGCGTGTCAAAGGCAGATTGAAGCCAGCGCGCGTGCCGTCGCGGTCCATGGACGTCAACAGGATTTCTCCAGCACCCTTGGCCACAACCGTGCGTGCAAATTCTACGGCATCAATTCCGGTTTCGCGACGACCGCCGTGGGTGAAAATCTCCCACTTTCCAGGGGCCACAGTCTTGGCGTCAATCGCAACGACGATGCACTGGCTGCCAAACCGATCCGCCGCGCGGGCAACCACATCCGGGTCGGCGACAGCGGCCGAATTGAAGCTGACCTTGTCGGCCCCCGCAAGCAACAGATTGCGCACATCATCGACCGTGCGCACGCCCCCGCCGATTGTCAGAGGCATGAAACATTGTTCGGCTGTCCGCGTCGCCAGATCATACATTGTCCCGCGATTCTCGTGGGTTGCATGGATGTCGAGAAAGCAAAGCTCGTCCGCACCGGCCTCGTTATAGGCGATGGCCGCCTCAACCGGGTCACCGGCGTCGATAAGGTCGACAAAGTTCACGCCTTTCACCACGCGGCCATCGGCAACGTCAAGGCATGGGATGATACGGGTTTTCAACATGGAGGTGTCTTAGCGCAGCTAGGCCTTGTTAGCCAGCATCGCGAGTGCGTCGGAGAGATCAATAGCACCATCATAAAGCGCGCGTCCCGAAATCGCGCCGGAAATCACTTTGGTCGCTTGCAATGCGCGCAAGTCGTCCATTGAAGAAACACCCCCTGACGCAATGACCGGAACTTCAACCGCGCGCGCAAGAGCTTCGGTCGCCGGGACGTTCGGACCCGCCATTGCGCCGTCCCGATTGATGTCGGTATAAATGATCGCGGTGATACCAGCGTCTTCGAATTTACGTGCAAGGTCAGTTACTTGAATGTCAGTTTCTTCCGCCCAGCCACGTGTCGCCACACGGCCTTCGCGGGCATCAAGACCCACTGCAATCTGACCCGGGAACGCCTTGGCGGCAGCCCGCACGAGGTCCGGGTCCTCAACGGCGACAGTGCCGAGGATCACCCGCGCCAGACCCTTCGACAGCCAGCTTTCGATCGTCGCCATGTCGCGGATACCGCCACCAAGCTGTGCGGGAACATCGAGAGCTCCAAGGATCGCATCGACCGCAGCGCCATTAACCGGTTCGCCTGCAAATGCGCCATTCAGATCAACAAGATGCACCCATTCGGCCCCTGCGTTCTGGAACGCAAGCGCTTGCGCAGCAGGGTCGTCGCTGAACACCGTCGCGGCGTCCATTTCACCTTTCAAAAGGCGTACGCAATTGCCGTCTTTCAGGTCGATGGCGGGGTAGAGGATCATCGGTTGATTGCTCCGTTTCATGAATTGGCGCCCTCATGCCCCGGCTTGACGCAAGGGGCAAGAGGCAAGGGACCCAACGTCACACTTGCGAGGCGATGCGCGCTCCAGTCATGTGCGCACAGTTTTTGGGAGGACAAACAATGAAATTACGCGCAACTCTGGCCGTTCTGGCGACTTTGGTGGCGGCGCCTGTCGTGGCTCAGGACGCTGTTCTGGGCCTATATAAAACCCAGCCGAGCGATGAAGGCAACTTCGGGCATGTCGAAATTTATGCATGCGAAACAAATATTTGCGGCGTGATCCGCAAAGCGTTCGACGGTGCGGGAACCGAGATCGAAAGCGCCAATATCGGTAAGCGGATGATCTGGGATATGGAAGCCGATGGCGGCGGTAATTACAGCGGTGGCAAAATCTGGGCCCCGGATCGCGACAAGGTTTACAGCTCGAAAATGGAACTTTCCGGCGCCACCCTCGAAGTCTCCGGCTGCGTCTTCGGCATTTGCCGGGCCCAGACATGGACCCGCGTGAACTAGCACTGCACGGACTTTTAGCGACGTCGGTAGAACGTCGGTTTCACGTCGGTATTACGTCGGTGCGCCCGTTCGCAGTATCTGACGTTCAGGCAACGCCTAGGGTGCCCATTTCAGCCAGTTCGCGATCAGGCGCAGGCCGGCGGACTGGCTTTTTTCCGGGTGAAACTGAGTCCCGACCATCGTGCCCGTGCCGACGATTGCCGTCACCGGCCCACCATAATCGCAATGCGCCAAAAGCTGCGAAGGGTCTCTGACCTGCATTTGATAGGAATGCACGAAATAGGCGTGATCGCCGGTCTTGATCCCCTCAAGCACCGGATGCGGGGCATCGATGACAAGGTCGTTCCAACCCATGTGCGGCACTTTCAAAGCGGGATCATCGGGGGTGATCTCTTTCACCTCACCGTCAATCCAGCCAAGTCCGTCGGTGGTCTCATACTCATATCCCGCACGCGCCATAAGCTGCATCCCGACACAGATGCCAAGAAATGGCCGTCCGCGCACCTCGACGGCTTCGATCAAAGCCTCAAACAGCCCCGCCTGACCTTTCAGCTCGGACATACATGCCGGAAAAGCACCATCACCGGGCAGCACAATGCGATCCGCGCGCGCGATATCCTCGGCGCGATCAGACACCATCACATCGCCGCCCTCCACTTCGCGCGCCATGCGTTGAAAGGCCTTCTCAGCCGAGTGCAGATTTCCCGCGGCATAGTCTATCAGAACCGTCAGCATGCTCTGCTCTTTCATTCTTCTGTTTTAAAATATCCCGGGGAGCGCGAGGGGCTGGCCCCTCGCACCGGGCGCGGTCAGAGCGTCCCTTTGGTTGAAGGTACCGCATCCGATTTCCGAGGGTCCACCTCAAGAGCATCGCGCAAAGACCGCGCAACCGCTTTGAAGGCCGCCTCGGTAATGTGGTGGCTGTTCAGACCGTGCAGGCCATCCACATGCAGCGTGATCCCGCCGTGGGTCGCAAAGGCCTGAAAGAATTCGCGCACCAGTTCGCTGTCAAACTGACCGATTTTCGCGGTTGGCAGGTCGACGTTCCAGACCAGATAGGGCCGCGCGGACAGATCCAGTGCCGCACGCACAAGCGCGTCGTCCATTGGCAACAGGCAACTGCCATAGCGTCGGATACCGCGCTTGTCGCCCATGGCTTCGCTCAGGGCCTGACCAAGTGCTATGCCCGTGTCCTCGACGGTGTGGTGGTCGTCGATGTGCAGATCGCCGCTCGCCCGGATTGTCATATCAATCAGCGCGTGGCGGGCCAGTTGATCAAGCATATGATCAAAAAAGCCGACGCCGGTCTGGTTGTCATAAGAGCCGGTTCCGTCGAGGTTGATCTCGACCGAGATATCGGTTTCCGCGGTTTTCCGCGTGATCTTGGCGCTGCGCATCTTCGGGCCTCACATGGCTGGTTCGCGCGGCTTATAGGACGAGGGCGCGCTCGCGGGAAGGGGGCGTGGTGGTCTCGCTCACGGCCTGTTGTTTTTGGTGCACGTTGGCCGCGTGGTAGGCGGGACTGGGAGGAGACGTGTGAATGCGACTATTCGTGATATTCATCTTGGGTTTTTTTGGTCCGACCGCGGTCAAGGCGGATGCGCTTTTGCTGGAAGACTTCGCAGTTTTTCAGGGGGCGTCCGAGGTTTCGGAAATCGCGCCCGGGCGTGCGCAGATTGTGGCGTGCCTTCAGGGAACGCGGGCTCCGCGCAGTTGTATAGGCGCTGTTGTGCAGAGATGCGACGGCGAGGCGCAGGCGTGTGAAGCGCGCGAGGCCTCGGTCTGGGAGCATTATGGCTATGACATATATCTGGCGCTTCGGCGCTCGCTTGGTGGGCCGGACTGGATCGACGAAGCCCATGCCCGGATCGGATCTGAGATGGTCGCCCGGTGTGAGGCGCGTTCGCGGCAGGCTGGTGAGGAGGCTTTGAGCCGGTGTCAGCTGCGCGAGGCCGCTGGGCGCGCATTGGATTTGCGGTTCGCGCTGGTGGCACCGTAAAGA
>JABDQU010000302.1 GCA_013042105.1 Boseongicola sp. | reverse complement strand
ATGACGGCGCTTTTATCGGGGTTTGCGCTTGGGTTTTCACTGATCCTGGCGATTGGGGCGCAGAACGCCTTCATTTTGCGTCAGGGTATTCGGGGCGAGCATGTGGGGCCGGTTGTGCTGGTCTGCATCATGTCGGACGGGCTTTTGATCCTTGCTGGTGTCGGTGGGTTCGGTGCGTTGAGCGAGGCCGTGCCGGTCTTTGAGACCGTGATGCGTTGGGGTGGGGCGGCGTTTTTGCTGGCTTATGGCGGGGTTGCGTTCTGGAAGGCGTTCACGGCTGACGAGGCGCTGGCGGTTGATAAGGGCAATGGGCAAAGCCTGAAGGCGGGGATTGCGACGGTTTTGGCGCTGACCTGGCTCAATCCGCATGTGTATCTGGATACGGTGGTTTTGCTGGGCTCGGTGAGTGCGCAGTTCGGAGAGGCGCGCTGGATTTTCGCGCTGGGTGCTGTGGCGGCGTCGACGACGTTTTTCCTGTGCCTTGGATATGGTGCGCGGCTGTTGCAGCCGGTGTTTGCGCGGCCCGGCGCGTGGCGTGTGCTGGATATCTGTGTGGGCGCGTTGATGTGGACCCTGGCGCTCTATCTGATCTTGCCTTGAGTGGGCCTGACAAGGGGCGCATAAGCGGATCATGACGACGCCCTCTGCATTGCCCGTTCACCGCCCTGGCGTTGGCATTTTCTGGATGCTGATCACGGGTCTGTTGTTTGTGGCGGTGACGGCTGTGGTCAAGCATGGCGCGCAGGATCTGCCGGCGGCGCAGTCGGCGTTTATGCGATATGTGATCGGGCTGGTGTTTCTGGCCCCGTTGATCAAGCCGATACGGGCGGCGGGGCTGACGCGGCGGCAGGTCGTGTTGTTTGGCTGGCGCGGTGTGGCGCATTCCGTCGGGGTGATCCTGTGGTTTTTCGCGATGACGCGGATCACCGTGGCTGAGGTGACGGCGATGAACTATATGGCGCCGATTTACATCACCTTTGGGGCGGCGCTTTTTCTGGGTGAGAAACTGGCGCTGCGCCGGATTGCGGCGATTGCACTGGCGTTTCTTGGGGCCTTGATCATATTGCGCCCCGGGTTTCGGGAGTTGGGGCCGGGGCATTTTGCGATGCTGGCGACGGCCATGTTGTTTGCGATCAGCTATCTGATGGCCAAGCAGTTTTCGGGGCAGGTGTCGGCCTCGGTTGTGGTGGGGATGTTGTCGATCTTTTGCACCATCGGGCTTGCGCCTTTTGCCTTTGCGGTCTGGCAGACGCCGACGATGGCGGAGGTCGGATGGATGGCGCTGGTGGCTTTGTTCGCAACGGCGGGGCATTACACGATGACGCTGGCGTTTGCGGCGGCACCGGTGACGGTGACACAGCCGGTGACCTATTTGCAGCTGGTCTGGGCAACGCTTTTGGGGCTTTGGGCGTTTGGAGAGCCGGTGGACGGCTGGGTGTTGCTGGGAGGCATGATCATCATGACCTCCGTGACGTTCATCACGATCCGCGAGACGATGCTGAAGCGGCGACGGGAAGCGGCTTCGACTTTGTGAGGTTTGGCCGGTTTTTGCGCAGAGCGTCCTCGCGCCAATTTTTCCTCATCATTTTGCCATTTTCCGCCGCCATTGAAAGGTTTGATACAGCTTTCACAAGGCGATTAGATATGAGCGGACCAGGATCAGGCACTCCGGATAGCGGTTTTCAGGACCGCTTGAACCGTATGCAGGAGCGGCGCGCTCCGATTGAGGCGGCGCGACCGCACGTCGATGTTCTGCCCGACTGGAAGGAAAATATCCGGTATCCGGCGACCTTGGTGGGCATGGCTGTTTTAGGCATGTTCGCGGTTTTTGTCGTGCGATATGTGCGGTTTCATCTGATGGGCGGCACGCTGGCCGGGAATGACGCCGACATTACGATGTTCATCGACGCGGCTTTGGCAGGTGTTGCCGCTTTCATTATTTATTCGGCTGTCGGTCTGACGATGCGCGATGCAAACCGTGCTGAGCGGGGAAGTATGCTGAGCCTGAACAATCTTGGCGACAATCCGGTCAAGGCAGCTTTGGTCGTTGGAATTGCGATCATGATTGGGACGATGCACAATATGGTGCACTCGGCGCCGGGTCTGTTTGGGGCCTTGTTCTCGGAGGAATGGACCGAGGATGTGGTAACGTATTCCGAGCCCGGATCGATCTATTTCCGTGGCAACTACTTCACCGTCTTGCCGCAATCGGAAGAAACGGTTGCGGGTGAAACTGCGCCTGCCGGAAGTGCCGGGTCAGGTGGTGGTGACGCTGGCGAGAAAAAGGCTCTGCCATCGGTTCTTCGTCTGTAAAAGTCGCATTCCGGGATTGACCGGGGCCTGATGATAGGTTGCTGTCGCCAGAGCAGAGGCGAGGAGCAGTCATCATGGCGCAGCCCAACATTCTTATTGTCATGGTCGACCAACTGGCCGGCACGTTCTTTCCGGACGGGCCGGTGGACTGGTTGCATGCCCCGAACCTGAAGGCGCTTGCCGCGCGGTCGGTTCGGTTTTCGAACACCTATACGGCCTCGCCGCTCTGTGCGCCGGGGCGCGGTGGATTCATGTCGTCAATGTTACCGTCTGAGACCGGTATTTATGACAATGCCGCCGAGTTTCGGGCCGATATTCCAACCTTTGCGCATCATCTGCGGCGCGCGGGTTACGGCACCTGTTTATCTGGAAAGATGCATTTTGTCGGACCTGACCAGATGCACGGGTTTGAAGAGCGATTGACGACGGACATCTATCCGGCGGATTTTGGCTGGACGCCGGATTACCGAAAGCCCGGTGAGCGGATTGACTGGTGGTATCACAATATGGGGTCCGTGACGGGTGCGGGTGTCGCTGAAATATCGAACCAGATAGAGTATGATGACGAAGTTGCGCATCTGGCCGAAGCCAAGCTCTATGATCTGGCACGGGGTGGAGACGCGCGGCCCTGGTGTCTGACGGTCAGTTTTACGCATCCCCATGACCCTTACGTTGCGCGACGAAAGTATTGGGATCTGTATGAGGATTGTGCGCATCTGCTGCCGGAGGTTCCGGCGTTGGACTATGCGGCGCATGATCCGCACTCCCAGCGAATTTTCGATGCCAATGACTTGCGCAGCTATGACATAACCGAAGAGAACATTCGGCGGGCGCGGCGGGCGTATTTCGCGAATATCTCGTATCTGGATGACAAAATCGGGTCGATTTTGACGGTTCTTGAAGACACGCGCCAAGAGGCGGTTGTGGTCTTTGTGTCGGACCATGGTGACATGCTTGGTGAGCGCGGTCTATGGTTCAAAATGAGCATGTTTGAAGGTTCGGCCCGGGTGCCGTTGATGATCTCGATGCCGGGCGTGGCGCCGGGGCGCATTGAGGCTCCGGTGTCGACGCTGGATGTGGGGCCGACCTTGGCGGAACTGGCGGGCATTGATCTGACGGAGATCGCGGACTGGACGGATGGACATAGCCTGTTGCCGCTGGTGTCGGGAGGCGTGCGGGGGGAGGCAGTGCCGATTGAATATGCGGCTGAAGCAACGATTGCGCCGATGGTGGCCTTGCGGGACGGGGATTTTAAGTATGTGCGCTGTGCGGTTGATCCTGAACAGCTTTTTGACGTTTCAAGCGATCCGCATGAGCGCGTGAATCTGGTGGAGGATGCGGCTTTTGCGGACGTCCTTGAAGGGTTCCGCCGGGCGGCAGATGCGCGGTGGGATCTTGCGCGGTTTGACGCGGATGTGCGCGCCAGTCAGGCGCGCAGGCTTGTGGTGTATGACGCGCTTCGAAAGGGTGGGTATTACCCTTGGGATTTTCAGCCTTTGCGCAAGGCGTCCGAGCGGTTCATGCGCAATCATATGGATTTGAATGTTCTGGAGGACAGCCAGAGGTTTCCGCGGGGCGAGTAGTTTTTGCGCCGCCTTGCAGGCGTCGCGGAGGTATTTGAAAAAGGGTGAAGCCGTCAGACTTCGGCGCGGGGCCGGCGGTGGAGCGCCATTTCATGCAGGGTGATGCGGGACATCGCGGGGGCTTCGAAAATGAGATCGAGCCAGGCATGGTGGAGGCGGGTTTCATCGAGACGGAGGCAGGCGAGGTCAAACTCTACCGCGCGTGCGCCGGTGCTGTCGGGAAGTTCTGTGACGATGTGGTCGGTGTTTGGCCCGTGGCAGAGGTTGATCCGTGCGTAGGTTTTCAATGGCTGGTCAAGGTTCATGAGAACATCGAGAGCGACGATATGATGTTTTCCCAAGCCGTGAAGCGCGCGCTTTGGCAAATCGGTTGCGAGGCTGAGGTAGGTGCCTTCAAAGGCGCGCACCTCAATTGTTCTGGCGGCGGCGTTGTCCGGGGTGCTTTGCTCGGATGGATGCAGCGTTACTTCGCGGCGCGTGCAATCGTGAAACAGCGCCGTATCCGCAGTGATGCGCGTCCCGGATGGCACATCGGTCAACTTTGAAGTCGGGATGTCGCGATTGCAGACGTCGGGACGCCAGCTCCAGTCGGTTTGGGTTGCACCCGTCGTATTTGCGGGGCTGCGAAGCGGCACGGAGAGGCGCGATTGCGCGTGGCGAAGGGCTTGGGAGAGGCGACGGGAAAGGCGGTTCGCCTCGCTTTGCAAGTCTTTCAGGGCAAATGGATCATGTGCGCTTTCGGACCGGTCTGTGCGGGTCCATTGCTGTCCCGCGCGGCGATCCGCTGTTCTTATGAGCACGATGAAAGACCTGCTGAAGCTACATTATCTTGGGGTGAGTGTAGCCTTGGGCCCTATATGCAGGCAATAGGGCAATTGCTGTATCGCGAGAATAAAGGGTGGAGAAAATGCGCGGACGCTAGCGTGCGTTGGCGGCTTTGAGCCGGTCAATCTGTGCATCAAGCGTGGCAATGCTTTGCGCGCGGCTGACCTGTTCCGGAGTATTTGGCATGAGGGACACGGATACGAACCGCCCGTCGATGTCGAAAACGGCGCGCCAGTAGTCCGCGCCGGTGTTCAGC
>JABDQU010000301.1 GCA_013042105.1 Boseongicola sp. | reverse complement strand
GGTAGCCGCTGTTGGCTGGGTTTACTTTTTCGATGGCGGCGGTCGCGGGATCCAGCACTGCGCGGTAGATGAAGAAGCCGATGATCAGGATGGCGAGCACGCCGAGCACTTTGGCACGCCCTTTGGGCAGGCGTTTCATGCCTTGGAGGGCTGCGACGATTGTGGCGACGCCGATCAGAAGAGCTGCGAGGACTTGCAGGCCGCCGGCGGCCCACGCCTCGTTATCGGGGGGCATGGAAACGAGAACGGCGCCGAGGCCTCCCAGCGCTGCGAAGCCCATGACGCCGATGTTGAAGAGGCCTGCGTAGCCCCATTGCATGTTCACGCCGAGCGCCATGATGGCCGAGATCAGGCCCATGTTGAGGATACCCAGGGCGACGTTCCAGCTTTGGAAGAAACCCGTTGCGGCGATGAGGCCGAAGACGATGAAGAACAGGATAATATCGCGGGGGTTGAGGGTCATATCGCTTTCCCCGAAAAGAGGCCGGTCGGCTTGAACAGGAGGACGATCACCAGGATCGCAAAGCTGACGGCGAATTTGTAATCAGTGGACAGAAGTTGGACGAGGCTGTCGGGTTCCCATGCTTCGGGCAGGAGGTATCCGGCCACCTTTTTGAAGGCGTAGGTCACGGTCACTTCTGAAAAGGCGATGACGAAGCCGCCTGCGATGGCGCCCAAGGGGTTGCCGAGGCCTCCGACGATGGCGGAGGCGAAGATCGGTAGCAGTAGCTGGAAATAAGTGAAGGGTTTGAAGGACTTGTCGAGGCCGTAGAGGACACCTGCGGTGGTGGCGAGGGCGGCGACGATGATCCAGGTGATCATCACGACGCGTTCGGGGTTGATGCCGGACAAGAGGGCGAGGTCTTCGTTGTCGGAAAAGGCGCGCATGGATTTGCCGGTGCGCGTGTTGTTGAGGAACCAGAACAGCAGCATCACCACGATAACCGCGACGACGACTGTCAGAGCGGCGGTGGATTTGATGGCGAGACCTTCGTCGAGGCCGGTCATTTCCTTGAAGTCTCGCGCTGTGATGATGAAGCGAGCGCCGTCTGCGAAGCGTTGATCGTCGGGGCCGATGATGAAGCGCACAAGGCCGTTCATGATGAACATGACACCCATGGAAACGATCACGAGGATCACCGGGGCGGCCTTTTGTTCACGGTAGAATTTGTAGACCATCTTGTCGGTGGCCAGCACCAGAAGCGCTGTGGCGGCGATGCCGACAGGGAGGGCTAGCAGGGCGGTGGGGAAGATGCCGAGGTTGATGCCGAGCGACTGAAGCGCCCATGTGGCAAGGATCGTGGCCATGGCGCCAAAGGCCATGGTGTCGCCGTGGGCAAAGTTCGAGAACCGTAAAATGCCATAGATCAACGTGACGCCAAGTGCGCCGAGCGCAAGCTGGCTGCCATAGGCGATGGCAGGCACGATGACGAAGTTGGCAAGCGCCACGATGGCGTTCAGCAGGTCAATCATAGGGTGTCCGTTCAGGGTCCGCCGGGTGGCGGCGCGTTAGGGTCGCATCTGGCGTCATGAAGGAAGCCAGCGGTTTATGTGGTGTTCGGCGCCTTTGCAGGCCCCAATGCGGGTCGATTGCGTTTTTGCGGTCTGAGCACCCGGAGTGCTCATGGTGAGGGCGGCGGCTCCGTCGGCGCGCATGCCGAGCGTCACGATCGCCTCGCGCGGGCTTTTGGCGCGGATCAGAACGTCTCGTTCTTTGGTGGATTTGATCGGCTGAACGGCGGCTTTCAGTGTCAGTTTGCCTTCGATCTCCATCATCACACGATAGAGGCCGGGCTGGTCTTTAAGCGATGGCATGGGGTCCAGCACCACGCGCACGGGTTTGCCACCGGTATCGGCAGCGGGGAAATCACAGTGGATCCCCTTAGGCAGACCTTCAACACTTTGCAGCATAGCGATTACGATAATTGTCTCCAACATTCAGCACACCTTTTGGTTCCCTGTTTCTGCACGGCGTTTTCACCGCGCTTAAACGAACCAAAGGGTGCCATTTTCGGTCTATTCCCTGTGGCCCGGTCGATCTTCCAGAGAGCATCGGATGTGGCTAGGCATCGCTATCCTCCCAGGAAAGAGCGGCGGACTTCGGGGTCGTCGAGGAGGGCTTTGCCGGTGTCGGTGAACGCGTTGCGTCCCTGAACCAGCACATAGCCCTTATCGGCAATCTCGAGCGCCTGCCGCGCATTTTGTTCAACCATCAGGATCGAGATGCCGGTGCGGGCCACTTCGATAATCCGGTCGAAAAGTTCATCCATGACAATCGGACTGACGCCCGCTGTCGGCTCATCCAGCATCAAAAGCTGGGGTTTGGTCATCAACGCGCGGCCCACGGCGACTTGCTGGCGCTGACCGCCGGAAAGCTCGCCCGCGGGTTGGAGGCGTTTGTCGCGCAGGATGGGGAACAGTTCGTATACCTGTTCCATCGTGGCCGAGATATCGTCGCGGCGCAGGAAAGCGCCCATTTCGAGGTT
>JABDQU010000299.1 GCA_013042105.1 Boseongicola sp. | reverse complement strand
TGTCGAGGCGTTTGAGGCGTTGGAGGACAGCCAGACCGAAGGGCCGTTTGCGGATCGGCCTGCGGGGCGGTTTGAGGTCACGAAAACAAAGCGCGCTTCGGATGATGGTTCGGATGCGGGTGGCGGTCTGATGAGCGTGATGCGCGACGGGCGTGTGTTCGAGAAGATCGGAGTGAACGTCTCAAGCGTTTATGGCAAGCTCGGCGAACGGGCGCAGGCGGCTATGGCGGCGCGCAAGGGTATTCCGGGCATGGCGGATGATCCGCGGTTCTGGGCCAGTGGGATCAGTTTGGTGGCGCATATGCAGAACCCGCATGTGCCATCGATCCATATGAACACCCGGATGTTCTGGACGCCGCATGCGTGGTGGTTTGGCGGTGGATCTGACCTCAATCCTTGCATTGAATACGATGAGGACACGGCGGATTTTCACGCTGTTCAAAAGGCGCATTGCGACCCGCATGGCGAGGATATTTATCCGCGCCTGAAAGAATGGGCGGATGAGTATTTCTATGTTCCGCATCGGGGGCGTGCGCGGGGTGTGGGAGGCATCTTTTACGATGATCTGAACACCGGCGACTGGGAAAAGGATTTCGCTTTCACGCAGGATGTCGGGCGCGCGTTTTTGCGGGCGTATCTGCCGTTGGTTGAGCGTCGTCGCAATATGGCGTGGAACGAGGCCGACAAGCATACGCAACTTGTGCATCGCGGGCTCTATGCGGAATACAACCTTGTCTATGATCGCGGCACAAAGTTCGGTCTGGAGACCGGGCATGATGCCAATGCGGTTTTGATGAGCCTGCCGCCACTGGCGAAGTGGGTCTGAGACGCCGCTAGTTCCCGGTCGCTGCGTTGAGCGCGCGGGCGATCGTGTTTCGAAGTGCCTCAAGGTCGGCTTCGATACCGCGCGCTGTGGCTGAACCTTGTTGCGTGTTCGTGCTGCCGCCTCGACCTTGGATCCAGATCTCGATCACACCCGGATTGGGTGGTGGGGTGAAGTCTGTGAAGTCACGGGCAACGCCGCCGAGGCCTGACGCAAGGATGGTCGCGGCTTCGGCGTCTTGGGCGTGGAAATACCGGATATTGGTTCGGCTGATCGACACGTTCGCGCGGCGGGTCTGGTCTACGGGGATGCCAATGTCTGCGGCGGTCGCGACGGCGTTTTCCGCAGTGGTCTGAGGCACGAAGGCCGGGACGAGGAGCACGACGTTGGTCGCCTCGGCCAGACCGGCGTTCACGGCTGGCGGTTCTGGGGTTTCAATCGGGGCCGGTCGCTGGCGAGCGGGTGGCGTGCTGGTCAAGACAAGCGGCGCGGTCGTGTTTGACACAGTCGGTGGCGCGGCGACTGGGTTGGGGATGGTCGGCAGGCTGTCGGCGGCAGGGATCGCGAGGCTGGCAAGTCTGGTTTCAAGGGGTTGATTCGAGAGGGGCGCGATCGTCAGGCCAAGTGTCGCGCTGTCCGGTGCTTGTGGTGTTGCGGGATCGGTGCTTTGGGCCACGCGGTACGCGATCAGGGCAACCTCGGTCACGCGGGGCGCAGCTTCGGTCATTGTCTCGGAGGTGGCGGGGGTGACAGGGACCGCGGCATTTGCCGCCTCTTCCTGGGGCGTGCCGCGCGATCCGAAGGTGGCAACCAGAACAGCGATCACCGCAATGGCCGTCATCGCCTGAAACAGGCCTGTCCAATACCCGCCCGCGACGCGCTTTGGAGGTATACCGGGCTGAGCTTTGGGCTTTGGTTCGGGTGGGAGGATGGTCTGGGCTGTGGCTTGGGGTTCGGTGACGAGCTGTGTGTTCGCCATGGCAACTGGCGCGGGTGGCGTCGTCAGCGTCTTGAGGTTTTGGGCGTGCCTTGGAGCCGGCCCGTTGCCCTTGGCGAGAAGTTCCTGACGGCGTCGGCGCGCGTCTTCCATCCGGTCGTAAACGGTCATTGGACGCGCCCGTTTCGGGGCATCTCTGTTCATTTCTGTGCCCGAATTCGGGTCTGCACGCTTACTCATATCACTATCCCACCGCGTCCGCCGCAAAGCAGCGAACGCGCTATCATGCCCCGATTCGGCGTTTATTCAAAAGGCCTTAGCGCAGACTTGTCGGGTTTACGCGGCTATTTGCGCAAGGCGGGCAGTCCGATACCGGTGGCTTCGAAGCCGCCGTCTGCCGCCAAAACCTGTCCGGTGATAAAGCTGGCACGCTCTGAGCAGAGGAACACAATGGCCTCGGCGATCTCTTTTTCGGAGCCGTAGCGGTTCAGTGGGAGAGCATCGTGATAGGCGGCGATAATTTCCGGGCTGTGGACGGCCATGGCGAGTTTCGTGCGCACAGGGCCGGGGGCGACGCAATTTGCGCGCACCCCGTGTTCGCCCAGTTCCACCGCCTGTTGCAGCGTGAGTTGGATCACGGCCGCTTTGGACGTGCCGTAGGCGATCCGCAGGGTCGAGGCGCGAAGACCGGAGATTGACGCGATGTTGACGACGGCGCCCTTGGTCGCCTTGAGCGCTGGCGTTGCGGCCTGGGTCATGAGGAACGGACCGTCGAGGTT
>JABDQU010000289.1 GCA_013042105.1 Boseongicola sp. | reverse complement strand
GTGTCCCACCAGATCACCCTCGACCTCGGAAGGGTTCACGAAATCGGTCATGCCAAAGCGCTCTGCCATGGGTTTTTTGTCGGCATTCAGATCAACGCCGACGATCTGATCGCAGCCCGCCATACGCAGGCCCTGAATGACGTTGAGACCAATGCCCCCCAGACCAAAGACGATACACCGCGAGCCGATTTCCACTTTGGCCGTGTTGATGACCGCGCCGATCCCCGTGGTCACACCGCAGCCGATGTAACAGATCTTGTCGAAGGGCGCGTCCTTGCGCACCTTCGCCAGCGCGATCTCGGGTAGGACGGTGTGGTTCGAAAACGTCGAGCAGCCCATGTAGTGCAGGATCGGCGTGCCATCGAGCATCGAAAACCGGCTGGTGCCGTCGGGCATAACGCCTGCGCCTTGAGTCGATCGGATCGCCTGACAAAGATTGGTTTTCGGATGGAGGCAATAGTCGCATTCGCGGCATTCAGGTCAACACCGACGATCTGATCACAGCCCGCCATACGCAGACCCTGAATGACGTTGAGGCCAATGCCCCCCAGACCAAAGACGATACACCGCGATCCAATTTCGACCTTGGCCGTGTTGATGACCGCGCCAATCCCCGTGGTCACACCGCAACCGATGTAACAAATCTTGTCGAAAGGCGCGTCTTTGCGCACCTTTGCCAGCGCAATCTCGGGCAGGACAGTGTGGTTCGAAAACGTCGAGCAGCCCATGTAGTGCAGGATCGGCGTGCCATCGAGCATCGAAAACCGGCTGGTGCCGTCTGGCATAACACCTGCGCCTTGGGTCGAACGGATCGCCTGACAGAGGTTGGTTTTTGGGTGAAGACAATAGTCGCATTCGCGACATTCGGGCGTGTAAAGCGGAATAACGTGGTCGCCGGGTTGCAGGCTGGTAACGCCGGCGCCGACCTCCAGCACAACGCCTGCGCCTTCGTGGCCAAGGATGGCCGGGAACATGCCTTCGGGGTCTGCGCCGGACAGTGTGAATTCGTCCGTATGACAAATACCGGTGGCTTTGATCTCGACCAGAACCTCGCCCGCTTTCGGGCCTTCAAGGTTCACCTCCATGATTTCCAGCGGTTTTCCCGCCTCAATCGCAACAGCTGCGCGCGTTCTCATGCCAAAATCCTCCCTTGGCGTATGGTTGGCTTGACCCTGCTGCACGATCTCTGCGAAATCAATGGGGCTGGGCGCGATTGGAAAGGTGATTTTCGTATGATCTATCGTTTAGGAGCCGTGGTGTTGGTTTTGACGGCCTGTGGCCCGGTTCCACCCGAGGAGGCGCCCGCGATTGTGACTGAGGTTGTCGAGCCCGAAGTTCCCGAGGCACCCCCTGCTTTGGAGCAATGCGACGCTGCTGATTATCGCCCTCTGATCGGAACACCATTGGCGGACGCCGCGATTGCGTCAGGGGAACGTCTGCGTGTGTTCAGCGTCAATGACATCATCACGCAGGAATATCTGCCACAGCGCACGAATGTTGTGTTCGACGGCGAAGGTCTGATCACGCGGGTCTACTGCGGCTAGGGTGGTCTACTTTTCGATTCGATAGTCTTCGTGGCAGGCCGAGCAGGCCGCGCCGATTGCGCGCATGGACGCGGCAATATCGGCAGGCGACGAGGTGCGCGTGGCGTTAAGGGCTGCGGCCATTTCGGTGGTGCGCTGGGCAAAACCGTCCGGGTCTGACCAGATCGCAGGCAGGGCTTCTGACTTCGGATCGGTGGCCTCGGGCGCGAAAAGCGCCGGTATGCGGTCGTTTTCGGCTTTCAGGGAAACAAGTGCGGCATTTGCTGCGGCCTCGTCGAATGGAATAAGTCCTCTCGCCATCTGACCAAGCGTTTTCAGATCATCCCCCATGGCCTTCATGCCATTCATCCGCGCCATGACTTGCGGGTCTTTGACCCCGACATGGGCAAGGGCCGCAGTTGCTGCAAACCCCAGAGTGAGGGCAATGGTCAGGATTGGTCGCATCGTCGTCTCCGTTCTTTGGTTCCTTTCAACATATTGCGTTCGGGGCGGATGGCGAGGGGCAATGAGGGGACTCGACTCAAGGTCAGGTTGGGATATATCAAGAGAAAGAACAAATAGTGAACAAACACGCTGCCTGCACATGAAACAACGACGTATCCTGTCGCTTTGGTTTCCTCGACTGGGGGCCGAGCGCTGCCTTCGGCTAGACCGTGGCCTGCCGCCGCGCCCTTTTGCCGTGGTTGGAGAAGAACGCAACGCGCAGGTCTTGGTGTCCTTGTCGGGCGAGGCCGAGGCGGCGGGTTTGCGCATCGGCCAGCCTTTGCGGGACGCGCGTGCGATGTGTCCTGAGCTGGACACACGCCTGCGCAACCGCGATCTGGATGCCGCGTTTTTGGGTGTTTTGCGGCGCTGGGCGGGGAAGTTCAGCCCGTGGGTGTCCGAAGAAGCGCCAGATGGTCTGGTCATAGATCTGACGGGGTGCGCGCATTTGTTCGGGGGCGAGGCGGCGCTGATCGGTGAGGTCGAAGCGGACTGTGCGCATCTGGGTATCAGCGTGCGGGTAGGGGTGGCAGATACGGTTGGGGCGGCCTGGGCTTTGGCGCGGTTTGCAGGCGGGACGGCCGAGGACGCGCGCACCGGGGATGACATCAATCAGGAGGCCCGCGCGACCCGGTCGCGGGCGGCCAAACGCCGCCACTGGGTGAAAGGCGGCGCGGCGCCTGTCGTGGCGCAGGATGTGGTGCGCAAGATGCAGATCGCTGCCCCGGGTGCGACGCGCTCGGCGCTTGCCCCTTTGCCGGTGGCGGCCCTCAGACTGGAAAGTGAAACGGTGGCGACGCTGGCGCGTCTTGGGTTGCGCCACATCGGTGATCTGGCGGGGCAGCCACGCGCGGCATTGGCGCGGCGCTTTGGGCGTCATCTTGTGCAGCGTCTGGATCAGGCCTTGGGTGTTGAGCCCGAGCCGGTCAATCCAGCGCGCCCTGCAACGCGCTTTGCGGTGCGCCTGACTTTGCCCGAGCCGATCGGGCTGAGCGAAGATATCGTGGCGGCCATTGACCGGCTGCTCGGCCCGCTGGGCGATAAGCTGTTGAACGCCGGGCGCGGGGCGCGTCAGATCCGGATGGAATGCCATCGCAGCGATCATACGATGCAGGTTGTTGAGGTCGGGCTGGCACGGCCTTCGGCATCTGCAGACCGTATTCGACCGCTGTTATTGATGAAGCTCGATGACATTGATGCAGGCTTTGGCATCGACATGATCCGGCTGGAAGCGCGGGCGACAGAGCCGGTGCATACCCATCAACATCGCGGCCACGCAGAAGCGGCAAGCGACGGCGCAACCCGGCTTGGAAATGGCACAGCCCTTGACGACCTGATCGGTCGGATGGGCGCACGGATCGGCTTGGAAAGCCTGACGCGTTTTCATCCGGGCGACAGTCACATTCCCGAAAAAGCCACCTTGATTGTGGCCGCGGCATGGGCCGAGCCTGCGCAGGACTGGCCGCGTCCGCGCATGCTGCGACCTTCCGAGATCTGGCGGCCGGAAATCGTCTCGGCCGCCGAAACTCCGGACCTGCCGCATCGGTTCCGCTGGCGTGGACGCGATCTGGAATTGCGCGTCGCGCTTGGTCCGGAACGTATTGCGCCGGAATGGTGGCTGGATGATCCGGACTGGCGCACAGGCGTGCGGGATTACTGGCGGGTGACAACGCGCACCGGCGAGCGGCTCTGGCTCTATTTTGGTCACGGCGCAACGATGTCACCGGGATGGTTCTGTCAGGGGAGCTTTGGTTGAAGACAGAAAGATTTCTTTGCCTCCGGCGGGGATATTTTGACCAAAAAGAAAGCGCAATTTTAGTCAAATTGTCCTTCTTCTGTTTAAAAGTATCCCGGGGAGTTTGAGGGTCTCTCGGCGATTGCTTGCAATCGCCTGCCGCCAACCCATTGCCTTGTAATGTGTGATAGGCCGCGCCCCTCATCCATCGCGACGCCGTCAGGCGGCGCAAACAAAAAAGGGCGGAGCTTTCGCTCCGCCCATCCGTCCGGAGGAGACAGAATTATGGCAGCAGAACGCTGTCGATGACGTGGATCACGCCGTTCGATGCAATGATATCTGCAGCGGTCACGGTCGCGTCGTTCACGGTCACACCGTCGGTGCCATCAACGTGGACGTCGCCGCCCTGAACGGTTGCAACGTTCAGACGCTGGCCCGCCAGTTGGTCAGACGTCACGGCGCCCGGCACAACGTGGTATGTCAGGATCGACACGAGTGTGTCTTTATTCTCGGGCAGGAGCAGGCTTTCGACTGTGCCTTCAGGCAGAGCTGCGAAGGCTGCGTTGGTTGGAGCGAAGACGGTGAAGGGACCGTCGCTTTTCAGTGTGTCGACAAGGCCGGCTGCGGTCACAGCGGCAACAAGTGTCGAGAAGTCGTCATTGCTTGCGGCGATGTCGACGATGTCCATTTCTTTTTCCATTGGCGCGCAAGCGGCGACAAGTGCGATGGCGGCGGCGCCGAAAGTGGCTTTAAGAGCAAATCTGCGGTTCATTTTTTTTTAGTCCCTCAAGTAACGTTGGAATATTAGGAGTCTGGTAGAAAAACGGGAGGTGACATCCTCACCCCCCGCGTGTTGTCAGATCGCAGTGATCAACCCTCTGGCAGGATCACTTTGTCGATGACGTGGATGACACCGTTCGATGTTTCGATGTCTGCGGTCACGACGTTTGCGTCCTGAACCATGACGCCGTTGTCGAGGTCGATCATCACTTCGCCGCCCTGAACGGTGGCTGCCATCATGTCGTCGGTGAGGTCACCGGACATCACTTTGCCTGGCACGACGTGGAACGTCAGGATGGCTGTGAGTGTGTCGATGTTCTCGGGCTTCAAGAGGTCCTCCACAGTGCCCTCTGGCAGTGCTGCGAAGGCTTCGTCGGTTGGTGCGAAGACTGTGAACGGACCGTCGCCCTTCAGGGTGTCCACGAGGCCAGCGGCCTGCACGGCTGCGACGAGTGTTTCGAACGAACCGGCGTTTACGGCTGTGTCGACGATGTCTTTCTTCATGCCGCCAGCAAAGGCTGTGCCTGCGACGAGTGTTGCAGCGACTGTTGTCATGAGTGTCTTGCGAAGCATTGTGTGTCTCCCGTTGATCAAAAATTTTCGAATGTCGTTTGTGACATCGAGGCTTTCTACGGGACGGATTGTGTGCCGGATCACCAACAAAAACGCCAAAAAGGTATTGACCCAAAGTGCGGTCGACCTAAGCCACGGGGTTTTTGGATTGCCACTCACGCTTCTGTTATCTGACGTGAGTGAAAACACCGAAATTGTAACCGTGTTTCAACACCATAGGCCTAAAGCACAGTGTCGTGAGGCCGATTGCCGAATGGTATTTGCTGGCTCATGTTATGGTCAAGCGACGAAACAAAGGTGATGACATGGCTGGACGATATAAGAGTGACCTGAAGTGGTCGGATGTGACGCCGAAGCGGGACTATATGAACCGTCGGCAACTGATGGCTGGTGCGGGCGCTTTGGCTTTGGGGTCGATTGCGGGTCCGGCGATGGCAAGCCTTGGGGCGCGGAAGACCTCGTATGGTCGCGGGCTTGAGGTGAA
>JABDQU010000288.1 GCA_013042105.1 Boseongicola sp. | reverse complement strand
AACCTGAATTACGTGACCAAAGCGCGGATTGATCAGGATGCGTGTATTAAGTGCGGGCGCTGTTATGCGGCCTGCGAGGATACGTCTCATCAGGCGATTTCGATGTCGCCGGATCGTGTGTTCGAGGTGATCGACGAGGAATGCGTGGCGTGTAATCTGTGCGTGGATGTCTGTCCTGTTGAGGACTGCATCACGATGGAAGAACTGCAGCCCGGCATGACCGATTTGCGCACCGGCAAGGTGGTCGAGGCGGAATATGCCAACTGGACGACGCATCCAAACAATCCGTCGGCCAAAGCGGCGGAGTAAGGTTAGCTGCGCTTGTCCACAAGCGGCTTAGCCGGTTCGTCGGCAAGGGCGCGGATTTCAGCGAAACCGCTTTCGGCGCGCCCCTGGGGCGATGATTTGGGGTCGCCTTTACGGTCCGCGTCGCGTGGTAATTCCGCCGGTTTGAGCGCTTCGCGCGCCTGACGGGCAAGGAAGCTTTCATCGAAAGCGGGCGGGGGGCCGGTTGGCCGGTCTTTTTCCAATGGCGCCCGCGGTTTTTCAATTGCAGGCGGAATGGTTATTTGTTGTGTGGCGGATTTTGACGCGGCCACTGGCGCTGAAACAGGTGGAATCATCGATTGACCCCCGGCAAGGCCCCCGGAGCGAACTATTTGTAAGCCAAAGAGATGAACGTCTGGTTAATCGGACGTCGGTGTCAGGGTTCGGGTGTAAAGCGTGACGAGAAACGCCTCGGCCTCATCGAGATGGGAGTCGCCGGTCGGCGCGAGAATGCCGCGGACCTGCACGTCGAAATCGGCGTAGTGCTGCGTGGTGGCCCATATCGAGAAGATGAGGTGATGCGGATCAACGGGTGCGAGGCGTCCGGCGTCGATCCACGACTGGATCAGCGCGGCAGTTGTATCGACAAGGCTTTTGAGAGGGCCGGTGATTTCGTCGGCGATACGCGGCGCGCCTTGCACGATCTCATTTGCAAAGAGGCGGCTTTCGCGGGGAAACTGTCGGCTCATCTCGAATTTGCGGCGCATGTAGGCGACAAGTTCGTCGATGGGATCACCCTGTGCATCAAGCGCGCGCAAGGGATCGAGCCAGGTGTCGAGAAGCTTGGACAGAAGCTCGGTGTAGATCGCCTCTTTGGAGGAGAAATAGTAGAGCACGTTAGGTTTTGAGAGGCTGGCCGCACCGGCGATCTGGTCTAGCGTCGCGCCGCGAAAGCCTTCCGTTGAGAACACATCGAGCGCGGCGTCCAGAATGGTTTCCCGGTTCTTCTTTTGGATCCGGGTCTGTGGGCGGGCTTCGGTCAAGGCAGGTAGGCTCCGAATGGCGGTCAGAGGCTCGGTTTAGGGCCTAATTGACCAAGTGGTCAAATGATTTTCGGATGATGTTTGAGCAAAGCAAATGGTGTGGACCTGCAACAGCGCAATTGGCTGATGTTTTCATTGACCGTCCGGGTTTGCTGTGGTGCGATGAACTTGACCGTTTGGTCAACAAACGCCGCAAAAGACGGGGAGACACGACATGGCCGCACCAGCTGCAAATATGAAGGTCGACGGGGATCGGCTTTGGGACAGTCTGATGGAGATGGCGAAGATCGGCCCGGGCATCGCAGGCGGCAACAATCGCCAGACCGTGACAGACGAAGATGCCGAAGGGCGTGCGTTGTTCCAGAAGTGGTGCGAAGACGCGGGCATGACGATGGGTGTCGATGAGATGGGCACGATGTTCATGCGGCGCGAGGGGACGGACCCGGAGGCTCTGCCGGTTTATGTAGGTTCGCATCTGGATACCCAGCCGACGGGCGGGAAGTATGATGGTGTGTTGGGTGTTCTGGGCGGTTTGGAAATTGTTCGGACGCTGAATGACCTGAATATTCAGACGAAACATCCGATTGTGGTGACGAACTGGACCAATGAGGAAGGCACGCGGTTTGCGCCTGCGATGCTGGCTTCTGGCGTTTTTGCGGGTCGGCATGAGCTGGACTGGGCCTATGATCGCACGGATGCGTCGGGCAAGAAATTCGGGGCAGAACTGGAGCGGATTGGCTGGAAGGGTGACGAGAAGGTCGGTGCGCGGGACATGCATGCGTTCTTTGAATTGCACATTGAGCAGGGGCCCATTTTGGAAGCCGAGGGTGTCGATATTGGTGTGGTGACACACGGTCAGGGTTTGCGCTGGATCGAGTGCACGGTGACGGGCAAGGAAAGCCATACGGGCTCAACCCCGATGCATATGCGGAAGAATGCCGGGCGTGGTTTGGCGCTTGTGACCGAGTTGGTGCATGAGATCGCGATGAAAAATCAACCCAACGCGGTGGGGGCAATCGGGCATATTGATGTCTATCCGAACAGTCGGAATATCATTCCGGGTAAGGTTGTGTTTACGGTGGATATGCGCACGCATATTCTGGACAAGCTGAACGGGATGGTCGCTGAATTTAACGAGCGCGCGCCGAAGCTGTGTGAGGACATTGGGGTCGGGTTTTCCTGCGAGATTGTCGGGCAGTTTGACCCGCCTGCCTTTGATGTGGGCTGCGTAGAAGCGGTGCGCAATGCGGCTGAGCGGCTTGGATATTCTCATATGGATATCGTTTCGGGCGCCGGGCATGACGCGTGTTGGGTCAATGATGTGGCGCCGACGGCGATGGTGATGTGTCCTTGTGTGGATGGGCTTTCCCACAACGAGGCCGAGGATATTTCCAAGGAATGGGCAACGGCGGGGACGGATGTTTTGTTCCATGCGGTGGTTGAGACGGCGGAGATTGTGGGATGAATGCACATAGCGATTTAGACGAGGCTCAGGTCCGGATCGATCTTGCGGCGGCGCTGAGGTTGGCGTGCCGGAGCGACTGGCACGAGGGGGTTGCGAACCACTTTTCGGCGGCGGTTTCGGCGGATGGGCGGAAGTTTCTGGTAAACCCGCGCTGGGTGCACTGGAGCCGTGTGCGGGCGTCGGATTTGATTTTGTGCGATGCGGATGATCCTTCCACGATGGACCGTCCGGATGCGCCGGATCCATCGGCCTGGTCGATCCATTCGGCGTTGCATAAGAACTTGCCGCAGGCGCGTGTGGCGTTGCATTTGCATCCGGCCAATGCGACGGCGCTGTGTGCTTTGAAGGACCCGACGATCCTGCCAATTGATCAGGTAACGGCTCGGTTTTACAAGCGGTTAGCGTATGATCTTCACTTTGGTGGTATTGCGACTGCCGAGGAAGAGGGCGAACGTATTTCTCAGGCGATAGGCGACAAGAACGCGGTCATGATGGGGAACCACGGGGTGACGACGTTGGGCGCGACGGTGGCTGAGGCCTGGGACGCGATGTATCATCTTGAGCGGGCGGCGCGGACGATGGTTCTGGCCTATTCGACGGGGCAGGAGTTGTCCGTGATGGGCGACAATCTGGCGGAAGAGACGGCGTCGGAGTGGGAGACTTACCGCGATGCGGAGTTTGCGCATTTTGCCGAGATGAAGCGGATACTGGATCGGGAAGAGCCGGACTATAAGGATTGAAGGCGGGGGCTCTGC
>JABDQU010000283.1 GCA_013042105.1 Boseongicola sp. | reverse complement strand
GGGGTCTTTGTGTTCCTGATCTTCACGGTGCTGGTCGGTTGGGTCGCCAAAGGATTGATCGGGCGCTCTTTGTTGAATTGGGCGGAGGGGCTTGTGCAAGGCCTGCCTGTGGTAAGATCGATCTATAACGGTCTGAAACAAATAGCAGAAACGGTATTCGCGCAGTCTGAAACGAGCTTTGACACGGCCTGTCTTGTCGAATATCCGCGCAAGGGCATCTGGGCGATCGCGTTTATTTCGACGTCTGCCAAGGGCGAGATTGACGGCAAGATCGAAGGCGAAGACGGAAAGACGGCGGTTTTTCTGCCCACGACGCCGAACCCGACTTCGGGATTTTTGTTGTTTGTTCCGACAAAGGACGTGATTGCTTTGGATATGTCGGTCGAGGATGCGGCGAAGCTGGTGATCTCGGCGGGTCTTGTTTACCCGAGCGACAAAAGCGAAGCTCCTACCCCAATCGGAGAAGTGCGCCAGCCGCCTGCGCGGGCCTCTTGAACTTGGGCTTGGCGCTTGTATCGTGACCCGGAATTGAAAACCGGGACATGACGCCATGCAAAGCCGTATTCTGAACGTGAACCCCCTTGTGGCGGTTTTTGACGATGTTTTCGGGCAAGACGTGGCCGATGCGGCGATTGCGGCGGGCAAGGATCGCCTTGCACAGCCCACCTATGGCACCGAAGAAGGCCGCGTTGTCGGGGAAAAGCGCACCCATCAGGCAGCGATTGTGGATCAATGGAGCGACCCCCTTCTGACCGACCTTATGACGCGTATTTCGGCGATCGTGCGCCTGCCGCCCGAGCATGCCGAAACGTCCAAGCTGATCCGCTATGAGGGTGAACAGCTTTTTGATGTGCATTTCGATGGATACGACGAGCATGGGGCGACGCGGGAAGACTTTTTGAAGGGCGGGCAGCGGCTGTTTACCAGCCTGTGTTATCTCAACGATATCGAGGATGAAGGCCAGACGGCATTTCCCAATTTGAAGATTGCTGTCCGTCCGAAACTGGGGCGGGTTTTGCTGTTTGCCAACAGTCTCTTGGGCTCGAACGAGGTGCATCCCGATAGCGCGCATGTGGGATTTGGGCCAACGACTGGCATGAAATGGGTTTTGACAGTGTGGTGGCGCGAACACCATTTCCATATTCCGCGCAGCTACCCCCCTGCGGAAGGCGAATTTTTGGTGTATTAACATCAATGCGCCGAAAGCGCTTCAGTTTCGATGGGGATTTTGTGATGAACTACCTGAAACCCGCAGCGGTTGCGGCAGCGACGATCTCGATGACCAGCGCGCCTTTGCATGCTGGCGGTGCCGCGCAGCCTTTGATGGAGCCTGAGGTGATTGTTGCAGAGTCAGCGGCCGCGTCATCGGGCGGGTTCATTGTGCCTCTGTTGCTGTTGGTGATCATTGCCGCCGCCGCAAGTTCGTCCGGCGGAGGTGGTGTTCCGCGCGAGTGATCGGCGCGATTTTATTCATACATTTCAGTAAGATCAACGCTTGAGCTGACCCCGATTTTCTCGCGGTGCTGTTTGAGGAACCCGTCTGCTGCGGTGCGACCTGCGTCACGCAATTCAAAGATAATGCCGGGTGTCGGAAGCATTTTAGAGGCGACACCGAGATCCGTCATCAAGGCATCGTCGGCAATCATGTGAACGAAAACGCGCTTCAGAGCCCCTTCGGAGACGTTTCCTTCGGCCAACAGGCGCTGCGCGAAGTTGATGGCGCGCAATTCGCGCAACAGCGATGAATTGAAGCTGACTTCGTTGATCCGGTTCAGAATCTCGCGAGGCTCTTTCGGGGTGCCCGGGCGAACGAGGGGATTGATATTGACCACCACGATATCGCTTGGCAGGTCTTTGTCGAACAAAGGGAACAGCGCGGGGTTACCGGTATAGCCGCCGTCCCAATAGGGCACGCCGTCGATTTCGACGGCCTGGAACAGGGTCGGCAAACAGGCCGAGGCCAGGATGGATTTCGTTGTGATATCGTTGCCCGAGAAGATCTTGACCTTGCCGGTTTCGACATTGGTGGCGCAGACAAATAAGGCGGGGCCTGCATCGGCGCAAACTGCATCATAGTGAAAGCGTGAGGCGACTTTTTCGAGCGGATTGCGGTATAAAGGGCCGTAAAGGTAGGGCGAAAAGATACGGGTTGCGGCGTCGGCCATGTTGAATGGTAGTGAATATTCAAGGGCTTGACTGATTGCGCCCGCCGAAGGCCCCATACCGGCCATCCAGCCAGACAAGCGAAGATCCCCAAGCGAGCCAATGCGTCCCCAGAGCCAGTCGAGGTTCTCGCGCGCGCCTTCGCGACCGCCTTCAAGCAGACCGGACTTCAAAGCCGCACCGTTTAAGGCTCCGGCAGATGTGCCAGAGATGCCTGAGATTTCGATTTCGTCATCTTCAAGGAGACGATCAAGCACGCCCCAGGTGAAAGCTCCGTGCGCGCCGCCGCCCTGAAGGGCGATGTTGATGCGTTTGGTCACGTGGCGTGCGCCTTACTGCGAGGTCCATCCGCCATCGGCGGCGATGCTGGTTCCGGTGATCTGCGCGGCGGCATCCGAGCACAGGAACGTGACGATCCCGGCCAGTTGCTCGACGGTAACAAAGTCCTTGGACGGCTGTTTCGCGAGGATGACCTTCTCGATCGCCTCGTCTTCCGAGATATCGTATTCCTTGGCCGTGTCGGGGATTTGCTTTTCGACCATGGGTGTCAGGACGTAGCCGGGGCAAATGGCGTTGGCGGTGATCGGCTCTTTCGCGGTTTCAAGACCGACGACTTTTGTCATGCCGACAACGCCGTGTTTTGCGGTGACGTATGCCGATTTGAACGGGCTTGCGCGCAGACCGTGGGCCGAGGCGATATTGATCACCCTGCCCCAGCCGGCTTTGCGCATCATTGGCAGCGCGGCGGCGGTTGTGTGGAAGGCCGAAGACATGTTGATCGCGATGATCGCGTCCCATTTGGATGTCGGGAAGTCCTGAATGGCGGCGACGTGCTGGATACCCGCGTTATTGATCAGGATATCGCAGGCACCGGCCTTTTCGATCAGCGCGCGACAGGCCTCGGCCTTGGACATATCGGCGGAGATATAGCGCGCTTCGACACCGTGTTCTTCGGCGATATCGGCGGCGAGTTTATGGTCGGCCTCATCATCGGTGTAGGAGTTGAGCACGACATTCACGCCGACCTTCGCGAGTTCCTGCGCGATGCCCAGTCCGATACCTGAGTTCGATCCGGTGATGACGGCTGTTTTTCCTTTGAGAGACATGGGGCAGCTCCTTTATTCGCGCGTGCGGCATATGTTTTGCAGTGCAGCATAAGCGTGCTGCGCGCGGGATGCCACCTTAGAAATCGCGGTTGGAATAGGCTTCAAGCGCGCGGTTCCGCCCCTTTTCAAGCGACACTACCGGTTCCGGATAGCGCGTGTCCGGCGACAGGCCCCAGCTTTCCGGGATGGCGTCGAAGTAGGACAGCGCGGTCTCGGAGGGCTTGGCCTTACCTTCCGCGATCCACTTTTTGTCGTAGGCGCGGTCTTCGTCGAACTTGTCCAACTGGGTGACCGGGTTGAAGATGCGAAAATAGGGCGCGGCGTCCGGGCCAGAGCCTGCGGTCCATTGCCAGCCCATGGCGTTCGAGGCCGGATCCCAGTCGGTCAGGCAGTCTTCGAACCAGTGCTGGCCGATCTTCCAATGCGACATCAGGTGCTTCGTGAGGTAACTGGCGACGATCATGCGGGCGCGGTTGTGCATTTGTCCCGTGACATACATTTCGCGCATGGCGGCATCGACGAAGCGGATACCGGTGCGGCCCTGTTTCCAGGCCTGAACCTCGGGCGTGTCTTCGTCTTCGTTCCATGGAAAGGCGTCCCAGCCTTCGCGCCAGTTATCGTTCACAATATGCGGCGTGTGCCAGATCAGGTGGTAGGCAAA
>JABDQU010000278.1 GCA_013042105.1 Boseongicola sp. | reverse complement strand
CACAACTTTACCTCATCGGCGCGCCCTTCCAGATCAAAGTCTGGGAAGCCCTGATGCGCATCCCCACCGGCCACGTCACCACTTATTCCGACATCGCCAGAACTATCGGCAACCCCAAAGCCGTGCGCGCCGTCGGCACCGCCGTGGGCCGCAACCCGATCTCATGGCTCATTCCCTGCCACCGCGCTTTGCGTAAATCCGGCGGCCTTGGCGGCTATCACTGGGGCCTTCCCGTCAAGCGCACAATGCTTGCATATGAGGCCGCCGAGACCGCCTGATATCCCATAGCAATCCCGCGTGATTGACTATCATCAACCCCATAGGCACATCTCCGCCCATAGTCGCTTCCGCATCATCACGGATGGTGTATAGCGACATTGGAGATGTGAAATGACCAAAGGATTTATCATGGGATACATGAAAAAACCCGCCATCGTAGCCGCCGCCAGCCTGATCGCACTGACAGCCTGTGGCCCGGCCTACCAGCAAGGCGGAGACCGCCAGAACCAGGGCACAGGCGCTGCCGCAGGCGCGTTGATCGGTGCTGTTCTTGGGGGCACCCGCGAAAGCGGCAGTGACCGCCTTCGCAACGCCGCCGTCGGTGCCGCAATCGGCGCAGGTGCTGGCGCGCTCATCGGTTCGTCGCTCGACGCACAGGCCCGCGAGTTGGAACAGGACTTCGACAACGGTTCAATCGACGTGATCAACACCGGCAGCGAACTGATTGTGCGCATGCCCGAAGCGATCCTGTTTGCCACCGACAGCGCGCAACTGAACGGCGCCCTGCGCTCGGACCTCTTCGTGCTGGCCGAAAGCCTGAACAAATATCCGCAGTCCATCGTGACCGTGACAGGCCACACCGACAACACCGGCACCGCGGCCTATAACCAGAACCTCAGCGAACGCCGGGCCGTTTCCGTGGCCACCGTGCTGCGCTCAGGCGGTGTCGCACCGTCGCGCATCCGCACCCAAGGCGCGGGCGAAAGCCAGCCGATTGCAACGAACCAGACCGCTGCAGGCCGCGCGCAAAACCGTCGGGTCGACATCACGATCACCCCGACAAACTAAAAACGCCTGATAAACCGAGCAGTAAAACGGCGGTCCGCACCCAGCGGGCCGCCGTTTTCACATCGACAACCGCGCCGCCGCGCGCCGGAACAACAAAAGCCCCACCAGACAGATCCCCATCATCGCCGCGCCAAGGACAAACGCGATACCCGCGTCCCCCGACCGCTCGGCCATACCGCCCGCAATCGCAGGCGCGACCATCATCAAAGCGTAATACACGGTGAAAAAGACACCCATCCCGAACGACCGCGCATTGGGGGCCAGAACCTGGCCCGGCAACGTCATGATCAACCCGGCCCCGAGGCCAAACACGAACCCGCCCAGCGCAAAAACCCCCGTCAAAGCGCCCGTCGGCACCACCAGCCCCGCCAAAAGCGCAATGATCCCGCCGACCAGACTGACCCCGATCACCAGATCCCGCCGCCCCGACCAATCCGACACGATCCCCCCGACCGGCACCGCAATCCCGACGCCCGCGATAAAGACCGACGTGATCGCGCTCGCCGTCACGATATCTATACCGCGCTCCCCTAACATCAGCGGCCCGAACGCGAAAACCATCGCCAGAGCCGCGTTGTAAAAGGCCCAAATCCCCGCCGCCATCGCCAGCGCATGAACCGGAAACGCCGCCGCCTGAACCTCGCTCGGCCCGTCCGCCGCCCCCGGCGGCACGCGGTAAATCAACACGAACAACACCAGCGCCACAGCCACCACCCCCATGACAAACACCCATGCCACCGCCAGCCCGCCCAACTCCGCCATGGTCGGCAGGATCAACAACGCCAATGCAATCCCCGCAGGCCAGGACGCAATAAAGACCCCCATCGCCGTGCCAATCTCGCGCCCCTGAAACCAGTCCACCAGCAGCTTGGTCATCACCACATTGATCACCACGCCGCCAACCCCGGCCAATACGCGCCCCAGAACCGCAACCTCCCATGTGGTCGCAAGCCAGGACAAAACCGAGCCCGCCAGCATCACCCCCAGACTGACCCCAACCACCCGCTTGTCACCAAACCGCGCCGCAAAGGTGCCACCCGGGATCGCCACCAAAACCCCCGGCCCCAGATACAAACCAATCAAAATGCCCAGATCCGCCACCGAAAGCGCCAGACTCTCCGCCACAAAAGGCGACAAGGCCGCCACCGATTGATACTGAAACGCCATCACCGTGCGCGCAAAAAACAGCACGAACAAAATCACCCAGCGATTGATCATCAGCGCGTCCCCTTAGTCCGCGCCCACAAAACTACCGTTTCAAGCCGGCGCGCAACACATATCCATTCACCCTTTGAAAAATACCTGCGGCGATTGCCTGCAATCGTCCTCCGGCAGTCGACGCAGCCTCACCAGCTCCCTTGCAGCCCCGCCCCCACAGTCCTACGCTCCCCGCAACAACCGGAAAGCTCATATGCCCTTCGAACGCATCGAACCCGAGAAACTCTCCCACGCCGTGGTGCGCCAGATCGAAGGCCTGATCCTGCGCGGCATCCTGCGCCCCGGCGAACGCCTGCCGTCCGAGCGCGAACTGGCCGACCGCCTCGGTGTATCGCGCCCGTCCTTGCGCGAAGCCATCGCATCACTTCAGGACAGCGGCCTTCTGGTCGCGCGCGCCAACTCCGGCATCTTCGTCGCCGACGTCCTCGGCTCGGCCTTCTCGCCCGCCCTTACCCGGCTCTTTTCCAGCCACCCCGAAGCGGTCTTTGACTCCATCGACTTCCGCCGAGACATGGAAGGCCTCGCCGCCCACCGCGCCGCGCGTCTTGCCTCGGATACCGACCTCGCCGTCGTCGATACAATCTTCAAGAAAATGGAAGCCGCCCACGAAAAACGCGATGCCAAAGCCGAAGCCAGTCTCGACGCCGACTTCCACCTCGCCATCATCGAGGCCAGCCACAACATCGTCCTGCTGCACATGATGCGCTCGATGTATGACCTTCCGCAGACCGGGGTCTTCTACAATCGTCAGGTCATTTTCGAACTGCGCACCACCCGCACCGCCCTCCTTGACCAGCACCGCGCAATCAACACCGCCCTTCAAAAACGCGACCCCGACGGCGCACGCGACGCCGTCCAGGCCCACCTCGACTTCGTGCGCGCCTCCCTCACCGACAAACTGCGCGCCGAGGAAAACGAACGCATCGCCAAAAAGCGTCTGGACCACGAAAAACACCGCCAGTAGCCCGCGCACCCCGCGGGCCGCACACCGGCCTTCTTCTGTTCTTAAATATCCAAAATCCCACCGGCCCGCCGCACAGGACAGCGCATGGCCTCATGTGACGAACGTCAAACCTCTTCCGACGACCGCGCCCAAAGGTTCACACCCTCTTCAAAACAAAGCGCATCAATCGCCGCCAACTCGTCGTCGGTAAACGCCGCAGCGCCCAGCGCCCCGACACAATCCTCAATCTGAGACACTTTCGACGCCCCGATCAAAGCCGATGTCACACGCCCACCGCGCAACACCCACGAAAGCGCCATCTGTGCCAAAGACTGGCCCCGCGCCGCAGCGATATCATTCAATCCATTCAACCGCTTAACGGCCTCGTCGCTCAACAAATCCTTGTTCAGAGACTTGCCCTGCGCCGCCCGGCTGTCGCTCGGAACACCCTTCAGATACTTGTTCGTCAAAAGCCCCTGCGCCAAAGGCGTGAACACAATCGAACCCACCCCGATATCATCCAGCGTATCCAGCAACCCATCCCGCTCAACCCAGCGATTGAGCATCGAATAAGACGGCTGATGAATGACAAAGGGCGTGCCGAGATCCTTCAAAATCGCCGCCGCCTCCCGGCTCCGCTCGGAATTATACGACGAGATCCCGGCATAAAGCGCCTTTCCGGACCGCACGATCTGATCCAGCGCGCCCATCGTCTCTTCCAAAGGCGTCTCGGGGTCATAGCGATGCGAATAGAAGATATCGACATACTCCAGCCCCATTCGCTTCAACGACTGATCACAAGACGAAATCATGAACTTCCGGCTGCCGAACTCGCCGTATGGCCCCTCCCACTGCTTGTAACCCGCCTTCGACGAAATGATCAGCTCATCGCGATAGCCTGCAAAATCTGTCGCCAAAATCTCGCCAAACGCCGTCTCCGCCGATCCCGGAGGCGGCCCGTAATTGTTCGCCAGATCAAAATGTGTGATCCCATGATCAAACGCCGACCGGCACAAATCCCGCTTCAGATCATGCGGCGTGTCTTCCCCGAAATTATGCCAAAGCCCCAGCGAAATCGCGGGCAACTTCAACCCCGACCGTCCCAACCGACGATATTCCATCGTGTCATAGCGTGAATTGCTGGGCGTATAGCGGGGGGTGGGAAAGGGTCTGGTCATGGCGCGCAACCTCGTCGTCACTCGCCTGATTGTCAATCCGGACACCGCCCCAGGACGTCGCCGTCAATTCGCAAAAACCGGAGACCCCACCCCCTGAAACACAGCTTTCAGCGCCATAAGCTCCGCTTCGAAGAAATCCACAACCGCCCGCACCCGAGCGGTGTTTTGCAGCGCCTTGTTTGTCAAAAGCCATAAAGACCGGTCCGGCAGAACCGGTGTATCGGGCACCCTCACAAGCCCCGGCGTCAAATTGGTGCAGGCCACAGGAAACACCGCCATGCCCTGGCCCTGCGCGATCATATGAAGAAACATCATCTCGTCTTCGATGGCATGAACCACCTTGGCCTTCGGAAAGGGCCGCTGCTTTTCCCAGGCGTGGTGCGGATTTGGTCCGGCCCAACCAAGCCAATGCAACCCCTGCCCGTCGCGACCACGCGCGCCCCAATGCTCTTTGAGGTAACCCTCGCTCGCGATCACCGCGTCATGCCAGACAAACAAATGCTTGCTCACCACACCGTCTTCCACATCAAACGCGACACGGATACTGACGTCCGCTTCGGCCCGCTGAAGGCTCTGGAACCGGTTTGAAATCATGATCTCCAAGTCGATGTCCGGATAAAGCGCACGAAACCGCCGGATCCGAGGCGCAATAATCGGATAGGCAATCCACGACGGCATCGCAAACCGCACCCGCCCCGAAGCTGACGTATCAATCGACGCCAACGTGTTTCGCGCCCCTATGATCATGGTCTCAGCCTGTTCTGCCGCTGGCAAAAGCGCCTCGCCCGAGGCCGTCAGAACCATCCCGTTGGGTGACCGCACAAACAACTGACACTTGCTGGCGACTTCCAGCGACTGAATATGTCGATCCACAGTCCCATGACTGACCCCAAGGCTCTCGGCGGCCAGCCGCAAACTGCCATTGCGCGCCACGGCAAGAAAATAAGGCATTTCGGTCCAATCCATTGGGCTGGCGTGCATGCTATTTCCTCGCGCAAGTGTCTCACTAGTTATACGATATGTCTGATTTTTCGCAATTCCGTATCTCATTTTTTACAGCTAACCTCCTTCTCGACCACCACTCAAGCAAGGATCCCAAATGTCAGAGATCGAAAATATCTACACGGGCCAGTGCTACTGCGGCGCGACCAAAGTCACCGTAAAGGGCGAGCCCTTTGCCCAAGGCTATTGCCACTGCAAATCCTGCCGCGCGTTCCACGGAGCCCCGTTCATAGCCTGGAGCGTCTGGCCAAGCGACGCAGTCTCGGTCGAAGGTGATCTGCGGAAAACGGATAAAAACCCGGCCCTCGCCCGATCCACCTGCGCGTCATGCGGCGGAAAAATGATGGGCATCCTCAAAGAGGCTGGCTTCACCGTCGTCTTCCCCAACGTCCTTGCCGACAGCGGCCTCACCTTCGCGCCGACGATGCACAAATACTACGCCGACCGCGCGATGGACGTGATCGACGGCGTTCCCAAATTCGAAGACGGCCCGGTCGAACTTGGTGGCTCAGGTGTGACGCTTCCTGAAACCCGCGACCCTGTCAGACAAGCCGTCTGACCACGCCTTCGCACGCTCCCGTCGCGGCGTCCCTTCGGTGGCGCCGCAGCCGTTTTCCCGCCCATCGACGAAAAAACCACAAAAACCACCTCTCGTGGTCGTTTCGCATGACGTTGCAGGCGCGCCCCGCGCCGTAGCCTCTACAGATCAACGTCACCGAAATCAGGAGCCATACCAATGGACCCGACCCACTTTCTTCTCAGCCAGACCTTCCAAAACAACACCCCGTCCACCTCCCCGGAAGCGGTCGACGCCTTCTACCAGACCCACGGCCACAACCCGTTCCACGCCCTTTACCACTGGCACGCCGCACTCCGCGCAGCCTGGCACGGCCTTCGCATCGACCGGCCCAAAACCAGCGACATTGCCCCACTCGGGTATCAAAGCTAACATGAACCGCATGAACCAACTCCTTGGCGACCCGGTTTCAACACTCGGGGACGCCGCCGAAAAAGACGCGATCATCGCGGCCATCAACACCGAAACCCAGACCTTCGCAGATGCCAACTTCGAAGCATGGGCCGCCTGTTGGGTGCAGGACGAGCGCGTAAAAAACGTCTGCGTGTCCTCAATTGGTCAAAGCGTGATCAGCGGCTGGCAGAACGTTCAGGCCGAAATGAAGCACGCCCTGGTCCACGGCGGCGGCTGCGGAATGGTGCGCTTTCGCCAGACCAACTTCGAGGTGACAATCGATCGTCAAACCGCATGGGTCACCTTCGACCAATGGGCCGAAGACAAGGATGGCGGAACATGGGACTCATTTGAAACCCGCATCCTTGAACGCGTCAAAGGCGACTGGAAAATCGCGTTCATCATGTTTCTGGAAAAACACTACGACCGGATTGCCAGAAACGGCGTATGCGTCGACGACAAAGGCCACCTCGTCTGGGCCACCCCCGAAACCCTCGACACATTGAAACACCACCCCCACCTCACCGTTTCCGCCGGCCGCATCAGAGCCCGCCAAAGAAGCTGGGACCGCACCCTCCAGACCGCGCTCGGACAGGCAAGCCGCTATCACGGCTTTTTCGAGCAATGGCGCTTCACTCAGGAAAACGGCCGCCCCTTCCACTATCCGGTTGTTTTGGGCGAATCCGACGAAGGCCGCGTCGTCGTGGTTCATGTTTCGGTGCACGACAACTCCACGTTCCTGCTTTTCGACGGCGACGGATCGCTCGACCGCCGGCTTGCCGTCGCCCAGGCGGTGTTCGGCCTGTCGGACGGCCAGCTCAAAGTCGCGCGCCACATCGCCGACGGCGTCGGTGTGAAAGGGGCCGCAGACGCCCTCGGCATCAGCGTCAACACCGCCCGCACCCATCTTGCACGCCTCTACGCAAAAACCGGCGTAAACTCGCAAACCGCACTTGTCCGACTTCTCCTCAGCGTCGGATAGCGGCCCCACACCCAAAGCCCGCCCATAAACACCCCATCAAGCCCCGATACGCCTCCCCGTGAAAACGCCGCCCCCCGCCTCCACAAAACCCATAAATTTTGACTAAAATTGTCCTTCTTCTGTTTCTAAATATCCAAACCCCCCGGCCCGACACCCCGCACCCCATTGCACGCAAAGGCGCTCACCGATACAGACACCCTGTCTTCAAAAAAACCGCCGAGGTGACCCACATGGCCGCGTATCAATATGTCTACCACATGGACGGCGTGTCCAAAGCCTACCCCGGTGGCAAAAAACTCTTTGAAAACATCCGCCTGTCCTTCCTACCCGGAGTCAAAATCGGCGTCGTCGGCACCAACGGCGCGGGTAAGTCGACGCTCATGCGCATTATGGCTGGCATCGACAAGGACTTCACCGGCGAAGCCTGGGCCGCCGAAGGCGCGCGCGTCGGCTACCTGCCGCAGGAACCCCACCTCGTCGAAAGCCTGAACGTGCGCGAAAACGTCATGCTGGGCGTGGCCGACAAAAAGGCCAAACTCGACCGCTTCAATGAACTGGCCATGAACTATTCGGACGAAACCGCCGACGAAATGGCCGCCCTTCAGGACGAGATCGACAGCAACAATCTCTGGGACCTCGACAGCCAGATCGACGTCGCCATGGAGGCCTTGCGCTGCCCGCCCGATGACGCCGATGTCTCGACCCTGTCCGGCGGCGAAGCCCGCCGCGTCGCGCTGTGCAAACTGCTTCTCGAAGCCCCCGATATGCTGCTTCTGGACGAACCGACCAACCACCTCGACGCCGAAACCATCGCATGGCTGCAACAGCACCTGATGGACTACAAAGGCACCATCCTGATCGTCACCCACGACCGCTATTTCCTCGACGACATCACAAGCTGGATCCTCGAACTCGACCGCGGCCGCGGCATCCCATACGAAGGCAACTACTCGGCATGGCTCGAACAAAAAGCCAAACGCCTCCAGCAAGAGGCCCGCGAAGACTAGTCCCGCCAGAAAACGCTCGAACGCGAACTTGAATGGATGCGCCAAGGCCAAAAGGCCCGTCAGGCCAAGCAAAAGGCCCGGATCAACGCCTACAACGACCTCGCCAACCAGTCCGAGCGCGAGAAACTCAGCCGCGCCCAGATCATCATTCCGAACGGCCAGCGCCTTGGCTCCAAGGTGATCGAGGTTGAAAACCTCAAAAAAGCTATGGGCGACAAACTTCTCGTCGAAGACCTCTCCTTCAGCCTGCCCCCCGGCGGCATCGTCGGCGTCATCGGCCCGAACGGCGCGGGTAAAACCACGCTTTTCCGCATGCTCACCGGTCAGGAAACACCCGACGGCGGCACGGTCGAATACGGTGACACGGTCGATCTCTCCTACGTCGACCAATCCCGCGACGCGCTCGACCCCAACGCCACCGTCTGGGAGGAAATCTCCTCAGGCGGCGAAGTGATTCAGCTTGGCGACGCGCAAATGAACTCCCGCGCCTACTGCTCGGCCTTCAACTTCAAAGGCGGAGATCAGCAGAAAAAGGTCGGCAGCCTCTCGGGCGGCGAACGCAACCGCGTCCACATGGCAAAATTGTTGAAAACCGGCGGCAATGTGCTTCTCCTCGACGAACCTACGAACGACCTTGACGTGGAAACGTTGCGGGCGCTTGAAGATGCGCTGGTTGATTTCGCCGGTTGCGCCGTCGTCATCTCCCACGACC
>JABDQU010000274.1 GCA_013042105.1 Boseongicola sp. | reverse complement strand
CCGAGGTTGCCGAGAAATAGGCGCGGCCGTAGCCGCCTGTGGCAAGCACTGTCATTTTGGCGTTGAAGACGTGAAGCGAGCCGTCTTCGAGGTTCCATGCCAGCACGCCCTGACAGGTGCCGTCTTCCGCCATAATCAGATCGGTGGCGAAGTATTCGATGTAGAATTCGGCGTTGTTCTTGAGGCTTTGGCCGTAAAGCGTGTGCAGGATGGCGTGGCCTGTCCGGTCGGCGGCGGCACAGGTGCGTTGCACGGGCGGACCTTCGCCGTATTCGGTGGTGTGGCCGCCGAAGGGGCGTTGATAGATTTTACCTTCTTCGGTGCGCGAGAACGGCACGCCGTAGTGGTCGAGTTCATAAACCGCTTTTGGGGCTTCGCGGGCGAGGTATTCCATCGCATCCGTGTCGCCAAGCCAGTCGGACCCTTTGACGGTGTCATACATGTGCCACTGCCAGCTGTCGGGGCCCATGTTGCCAAGGGAGGCCGCGATGCCGCCTTGGGCCGCGACCGTGTGCGAGCGTGTCGGGAAAACTTTGGTGATGCAGGCCGTGCGCAGGCCTTGTTCAGCCATGCCAAGGGTGGCGCGCAAGCCAGCGCCACCGGCGCCGATCACAATGCAGTCGTATTCGTGTGTTTCGTAGTCGTAAGCAGCCATGGGAATTCCTTAAAGCGCGATCTTGGCGATGGCGAAAACGCCTGTCGCGGCGGCGCCGTAGCTGAGGCATGTCAGAAGAATGATGGTGATCTCGCGGGCGAGGCCGTGGACGTAATCCTCAACCAGCATCTGCACGCCGGTTTTGAAGTGCATGAAGGACGTCACGACCATGAGGGCTGCGATGATCGCCGGGAAGGGACGTGCGAAGTATTCCATGACCGCGTCGTGCGGCTGGCCCAGCATGGGGCCGAAGGTAAAGACGAAGAACGGTGTCAGGATCAGAAGGGCGACCGAGGATTTGGTCATGGACCAGTGGCGCTTGGTGCCTTCTCGGGCTGAGCCCATTCCTACGGCGCGTTTGAGGTCGGTAAGATATGCCATGTTCGATCCCCCTTATACGGCCAGAATGGTGATGATAGTGAGGATCAGCGAGCCGCCGATGACCGCGAGGCCGAGCTTTTCGGCCGTTTCGACCTCAAGACCGTAGCCTGCGTCCCAGATCAGGTGACGGACACCTGCGAGGGCGTGATACCAGAGCGCCCAAACCGACAGCGTCATGACCAGATCGCCGAACCATGAGGTGATCAGACCATCCGCAACCGCGAAGTATTCAGGCGATGTCGCCGCGGCGAGGAACCACCAGACGATCAGTAGCGCGGCGACCAAGAGGGCATTGCCCGTGATGCGCGTGAAGATTGAAGTGATGGATGTCATTTGCGGACGATAAATCGTCAAGTGCGGAGACAGGGGACGTTTCCCCCGGTTCACATCGGCCATATTCGGCTCCCACGTTTTCTTCTTTTAATGATGGTTATCAGATAAATCGCAGTTGTCACGCATGGCGTAGCCGCGGCGCGGCAATTTGTGCCGGGTTTCGGGGTTATAATCGACTTTTGTGATCACAGAAAAATATGGTGTGATCACAAGTTAGAGAATCGCTGTTACTTTAACTCGTCCAGAACGCCGGAAATGTTGGTGTTGTAGCTGAATTCGATCATGCGGGTCGTGCCTTCGACGTCTGCGACAATCAGCAGAACGGCCATGGGCGCGTCATAGCCTTTAGGGAAGAACAGCATCAGGTCTTGAGCAAATGAGGGGGATTCACGCCGCTGCAGGATGGTCACGCAGCGGTCGTAACCGTCGGGGAATGTTGTTTCGAGCGGGCCGAAGTAACTGTCGTAGTTCTCTTCCAGGTCAGAGAAATATGAACCGGCGATGCTGGCAAATGAACGGTAATCGGCATTCAGAAGTGCCGCCTTGGCGGTTTCCATCAGGGCGACGTCTTCTTTTTGGTCAGGACCGCAGATGCCCGCGAGAGCGGGCGTCGTGACGAGACTGGCGAACGCAAGGGCGGCAGCAAGCTTTTTCATAGAGGCATGAGAGCCCAATAATCGAGGTCAAGCAAGACGCCCGGCGCGTATTTCCCGTCTTCGGCCTTGAGCGTGAAGGCCTTTGTCTCGGCGCGGTGCGCAACGAGGCGCAGGCGGATGGCACCGACGCCGGGGGCGTCTGTTTTGGCTTTGTCGAGCACTTCGGACCAAGCGGCGATGGTGTCGCCGGCGAAACAGGGACCGGCGTGGCTGCCGCCGTTTAGAGCGACGACCATTTGCGCATTGGCTAGGCCATTGAAGCTGAGGGCGCGGGCCATGGAAATGACGTGGCCGCCGTAAATCAGACGCTTGCCGTCGGGGCGGTTGGTGGCGTCGAAGTGGACTTTGGCTGTGTTTTGCCACAGGCGCGTGGCCAGCATGTGCTCGGCTTCTTCGACTGTAACGCGGTCGACGTGGTCGATTCTCTCGCCGATTTCGTAGTCGCTCCAACGGTGGGGTTCGCCGGCGAGGGTGAAGTTGTAGTTGGTGAAGTCGAGGCCCTTTGGCAGGACAAGCGCGTCCGGTGGGACGGTTGCGGCGAGGTCGGGGATAACGGTTTCGGGGGCCGGTGCGTCGAGGTTGTGCTTCTTGACCATAACCCAGCGGACGTAGCTCATGACCGCTTCGTCGTGTTGGTTGAACCCCGTGGTGCGGACCCAGACAACGCCGGTTTTGCCGTTGGAGTTTTGCTTGAGGCCGATGACTTCGGACTGAGAGCGGATGGTGTCTCCGGGCCAGACCGGCGACAGCCAACGGCCTTCGGCGTAGCCGAGGTTGGCAACGGCGTTCAGGGATATTTCGGGCACGGTTTTGCCGAAGACGACATGGAAGACGACCATGTCATCGAGTGGGCTGAACGGCAGGCCGCAGTCTTGGGCGAACTGGTCGGAGGAGTGCAGCGCGTGGCGTGCGGGGTAGAGCATATGGTAGAGCGCGCGTTCGCCCATTTTGACGGTGCGGGGGACGGCGTGGGCGATGGTTTCGCCGACGCGGTAGTCCTCGAAAAAGCGTCCGGGGTTTGTTTTCAAGGCGTTAGCCTCCAAATGGGTAATAGCCGAGCCAGGTGTGGATCCCTGCGATGATGCCGTAGACGACGAGTGTGATGACGCCGAGGCGGATGTCTCCGGCAGCGCTGCCGCCGTCGTAGGGGGTGTAGTCGGGTTCGGCGCGGTTGATCAGGACCATCTCGGCCAGCGCCCAGATGGTGAGGCCGCCGAACAGGACGATGGAGGCTGTGTCACCGTTGACCAGAAGGTGCGAGGCTGCCCAGACCACGACGCCGGTCAGCATAGGGTGACGCATCTTTTTGCGCAGGCGGCTTTTGGAGGAGCCGAGGCCGAAAAGGGCGACCGAGGCAAGCATGAGAAGGTTGTTGATGCCGGTTGTGGCTGCACTTCGACCCCAGAGGAAGTCGGGTGGGGCGCCGCGGTAGCCGATGACCATGAGGATGACCGAGATCACCAGCAGGATGGCGATGACGCCTTTTGCGGCGTCGCCCATTTTGTCCTGCATGGCGGCGCGGCCTGAGGGGGCGAGGCGTTTGAAGAAATGGACGAAGGACCACAGAAGAAGTCCGAGGATGAGAAGGGTCATGTCTTAGCTGCGCCTTGAGATGGCATCGGCGCGAGCGAGCGTCGCGCGTGCGGTTTCGATGTGCAGGTTTTCGACGATTTTGCCGTCCACCACGGCCACACCTTCGCCGCGTGCGAGGGCGGCGTCAAATGCTTCGATTTGGCGTTTGGCGAGGTCGATCTGGTCCTGGGCAGGCGCGAAGGCGGCGTTGGCGATGGCCAGTTGTGCCGGGTGGATCAGGGTTTTGCCGTCCATGCCCAGCGCCCGGCCCTGTGCGCATTCCGCTTTCAGGCCGTCATCGTCTTTGAAGGCATTATAGACACCATCGACGCAAATGATCCCGGCGGCGCGGGCGGCCATGAGGCAGGTTTGAAGCGCGGTCATCATTGCCGAACGGTCGCCGCCGGTGGCGCAACCGATGTCTTTGGCGAGGTCGTTTGTTCCTAGGATGAAGCCCGCGACTTGGGCGTGATCGGCGATTGCAAGAGCGCTCAGGACGCCGCGCGGGGTCTCCAACATGCACCAGATGGGCAGGTTTTTGGTGATTTCGGCAAGGGCCTGGGTATCGGTCGGACCATCGACCTTGGGGAGGAGGACGGCATCGCAGTCCATGTGTGCCACGGCGGCGGCGTCGTCCCGGCCCCACTCGGTATCAAGGGCGTTAATGCGGACGATGCGCTGTCGGTGACCATAGCCGCCCTTGGCGAGTTCCCGGGCCAGCGTTTCGCGGGCTGCGGTTTTTTCATCGGGCGTCACGGCGTCTTCAAGGTCGAAGATGATCGCGTCGCAATCGAGCGTGCGGGCTTTGTCGAGGGCGCGCTCTTTTGAGGCGGGGATGTAGAGAACTGACCTGTAGAGGGCTGCCGCGTCGCTCATGATATTTCTCTCCACGATTCGGGTCGGTGGGTAATAAAGTTGCGCGGAACCTGCATATTTGCGCAGCAATCCGCAAGCCATTTTTGCCGCGCCGCAGCGCAACTGATGCAGTTGCAGCGCAGACCGTACGGACTGTTAACCATTTTTAACGCTTGGCGGATGAGGGTTTGTCCCCATGAAACACCGGATCGACCGGCCTGTGGAAAGGACCCCAGATGACCAGACTTTTGACTTCACTGACCACTTTTTTGACGATTATCACCGCCTCTGCCGTTCACGCTGAACCAAATTGCGGGCCGCGTGCAGCGGTGATTGCGCATCTGGCGGACAATTTTGGCGAAAGCCGCCAGTCGATCGGGATGGGACAGGAAGGCCGTGTGGTTGAGGTGTTTGCGTCGCCTGAGACGGGGACATGGACCATTACAGTGACATTGCCCAACGGAACGACCTGTCTGGTGGCTGCGGGCAGTGCGTTTGAGCTATTGGCGGAAGCGCCGACACCCGGCGGAACCGAGAGCTAGGTCAGGGCGTCGAAGATCAGTTTCGTGCCGGTAAGTGTCAGCAGCACGTAGGTGATCAGAAAGAACAGGCGCTCCGGAATCAGCCGGTGCGCTTTGACGCCAAGCCATGCGCCAAACAGCGCTGCGGGGGCGAGGTAGAGGCCCGCGATCAGGGTTTGCGAAGTGAAAATCCCTAATATTGCGTAAGGAATGGCCTTGAAGATGTTAACGGCCCAGAAGGTAATGACGGTGGTCGCCTGATAGGTCGTTTTGTTCATCCCGCGGGCCAGAAGATAGACCGCGACGGGCGGACCCCCGGCATGGCTGACAAAGCTGGTGAAGCCGCCGATTGCTCCGGCAAAAATGCCAATGCTGGGGGCAAAAGGCCGATCGGGAATACGGATGATGTTTTGGGCGCGCGCAAGCTGAAACGCCACGAACCCAAGCGAGATCACGCCAAGGAAGATACGCAGCATGTCGGCGTCAGCGGCGCGCCAGAAGAGCCCTCCGAGGGCGACTCCGGGGGCTGCTCCGAAGATGAGGAGACGGGCGTCTGGCCAACTCCATTGCTTCCAATACGGCTTTAGTGTCGCAGCATCCACCAGCATCAAAAGCGGCAGCATAAGGCCGACAGCGAGGGCGGGATCAACGATGAGCGCCATCAGTGGTGCGGCCACGAATGCGGCCCCTGACCCAAAGCCACCCTTTGATATTCCTGCAAAAATCACGGCCGGGATCGCAAAAAGAAAGAAAGTGGTATCGAGGGTCATCGCGGCTTTCAAAGACTGAGCGTTGTCTGGCTGATAGCGTGTGACAACGCCCATGGGAAGGATCAGAACCCTAAGCTTGGCCCTTGCACCTTGGCGAGACTCTGGCTACCCCTCGGCTCCGAACCGCTTTATTTCCACTCGGATCGGAGAC
>JABDQU010000269.1 GCA_013042105.1 Boseongicola sp. | reverse complement strand
GAACCTTCGCGCCGGTCATATAGGCCACCGCGTCCGACATTGAATGCTCTTTTGGATCAATGACGCACAATCGTTTTCCAAGCCGATGCACGTGAATACGGTCGGCGACTTCAAAGACGTGCGGCATATTGTGACTAATCAGGATGATCGGGATACCCCGCGCTTTAACATCCTGAATAAGCTCCAGCACCTTGCGGCTTTCTTTGACACCAAGCGCAGCGGTCGGTTCATCCAGAATGATCACCTTCGATCCAAAGGCCGCGGCACGTGCCACCGCGACGCCCTGACGCTGACCACCCGAGAGCGTTTCCACGGCCTGATTGATGTTCTGGATCGTCATCAGCCCAAGCTCGGTCAGCTTGTCACGCGCGAATTTCTCCATCGCCGAACGGTCGAGTTTGCGCAGATATTTCCCCATGAAACCGGGTTTGCGCAGCTCGCGGCCCATGAACATGTTGTCCGCAATCGACAGAGCCGGAGACATCGCAAGCGTTTGATAGACCGTCTCAATTCCGTTCTCGCGCGCCTGAATAGGGCTTGAGAACTGAACCTTTTCACCTTCCAGCCAGACCTCGCCCGCATCGGGCACCACCGCGCCGGACACGGCTTTGATCAAAGTGGATTTTCCGGCTCCGTTGTCGCCGATAACCGCCAGAATTTCGCCGGGATAAAGGTCGAAATCGCAGTTATCGAGAGCAGTCACCTTGCCATAGCGTTTGACCAGATTGCGGCCTTTGAGGATGGGCTCTTTCGTATCCGTAAACGTCATGCCGATACCTTTCTGATCCACTGATCAACCGCGACAGCGGCGATGATGAGAAGTCCGATAAGCAGAAACGTCCACTGCGCATCCGCCCCAAGAAGTCGCAGGCCAAGCGTAAAGACCCCAACAATCAAAGCGCCGAACAGCGCCCCAAGAATTGAGCCGCGCCCCCCGAAGAGAGAAATACCGCCGATCACGACCGCCGTGATGCTCTCAATGTTGGCAAGTTGACCGACAGTTGGTGAGATCGAGCCAATCCGGCCGACCATCGCCCATCCGGCAAAGGCGCAGATCAACCCCGACAGCACATAGACCGACATAAGCGTGCCCTTGACGTTCACACCCGAAAGCTCCGCGGCGTCAGGATCGTCACCAACCGCATAGACGTGACGCCCCCACGCGGTGTGTTTCAGCGCATAAGACAGTGTAAAGATCAGCAAGAGCATGAAAATGACGCCAAGCGTCAGGGTCGCGCCACCGACCTGATATTTCGTGCCAAAGACCTGCAGCAGAGGCGCAGTATCTTCGATGTCCTGACTGCGAATGGTCTGGTTGGCGGAATAAAGGAAGTTCGACGCCAGAACGATCTGCCACATGCCAAGCGTCACAATGAACGGCGGCAGCTTCATATACGCAACAAGCCAGCCATTTATGACACCGCATACCACCCCGACAATCAGGCCAGCCAGGATCGCAAGCTCGACAGGAATGCCGTAGGAAAAGACCATCTGGCCCATGACCACCGACGACAGCACCATGATCGCGCCGACCGAAAGATCGATACCGGCCGTCAGGATCACAAGGCTCTGCGCCGCCGCCACAATGCCGACAATCTGCACTTGCTGCAGTATGAGCGTCATCGCGAAAGGCGAGAAAAATCGCTGCCCGATCAACATCCCGAACAGCACAATTGACGCAACAAGAACGATCAGCGGCACAAGCGCCGGGTTCACGTGCAAAACATGCTGCAGTTTGCCGATCAGCCCTTTGCGCGTGTCTTCAAACTCGGCGACTGCCTCTGTCGGATTACTGGCTGCGGACTCATAGTCAGCGTTGGCTGATTGCTCGGACATATATTGCCTCCCCAAGACGGCGCGCCGTCAGGCCCTGTGATTTTCCGTGATGATGTCAGGTTTTTTCCGGTCTGTCTGCAACCGGAGTGGGAGGGCGCGACCAGCGCACCCTCCCGAGAGGTATTTTAGCCCCAGCAGAGCTCAAGACCTTCTGCCGACGAGATCGACGGCACACCCTCAACCGGGCTGTCCGTCACAAGGGCAACGCCCGTGTCAAAGAAGTCCTTGCCAGGTGTCAGCTCAGGCTTGATGCCTTCGTCTGCCCACTTCTTAATGGCTTCGACCCCAAGGGCCGCCATCAAAAGCGGATACTGCTGCGACGTCGCGCCAATCGCGCCATCGGCCACGTTCTGAACGCCCGGGCAACCGCCGTCCACCGACACAACGACCACGTCATCGACCTTGCCGAAATCCTTCAGCGTCTCATGCGCACCAGCTGCTGCCGGCTCGTTGATCGTGTAAAGCACGTTCACACCGTCATCCATGGTCAGAAGGTTTTCCATAGACTTGCGTCCGCCCTCTTCGTTCGCGTTGGTGACTTCGTTGTTGATGATGCGAGGATCGGTCTCGTCACCCCATTTCGCCGGGTCAGCCAGATCAATGCCAAATCCCTGAAGGAAGCCCTGATTGCGCAGAACACCAACAGTTGGCTGTGACACGTTGATGTTCATCATGCCGATTTTGGCCGTCGACGTGTCCTCAACCTGGGCCGCAGCCCACTTGCCGATCAACTCGCCCGCAAGAAAGTTGTCGGTCGCGAAGGTCGCATCAGCTGCCGTGATTGGTGTCAGCGGCGTATCAAGGGCAATGACCACCAAGCCGGCGTCACGCGCCTGCTGAACCGCAGGAACGATAGAAGACGTGTCAGACGCTGTAATCAGGATGCCTTTGGCGCCATCAAGGATGCAGGTTTCGATCGCCTGAACCTGCGTTTCGTGGTCGCCGTCGATCTTACCGGCAAAAGACTTCAGCGTCATTCCAAGCTCTTCAGCTTTTGCTTCGGCGCCTTCTTTCATCTTTACAAAGAAAGGGTTGGTGTCGGTTTTGGTGATCAGGCAAACAGTCGTCGAATGGCCATCTGCCATTGCGCCACCGGCTGCAGCAACGGTTGCAAACGCCGTTGTGAGCATAAATTTTTTCATGAGTTCCTCCCAAAGAAATTGAGCTCCGATGTTCTCCCGAAGCTCGCTGACCTAACGCCGATTCGCGGGGCGCGTCAATAAATAAATAAAAGTGATTTATTAATTGACAATCGCAGCTCTTGAGAACAGCGTTACCGTCAGGAGACTCGTTTTGACACTCGGTGACATCCAAATCGTTGACCCAAGCAGCGGCGCAAACCAGTCAGGATTGCGCGACAA
>JABDQU010000264.1 GCA_013042105.1 Boseongicola sp. | reverse complement strand
ATGTCTACTTACGCCGTTCCGGGGGATAAATTATGGTCGTTCTAAACAAGATCTACACAAAAACCGGCGACGCCGGCGAAACGGCTCTGGGCAACGGCGCACGCGTCGCCAAGCACGCCCTGCGCGTAACGTCCTACGGCACCGTTGACGAATTGAACGCCACCGTCGGCATGGCCCGGCTTCAGGCCGACGACGAAATGGATCGCCTTTTATCCTTGATTCAAAACGATCTTTTTGACCTCGGCGCAGATCTCTGCCGCCCCGACATGGAAATGGACAGCGAAGCAGGCTACCCCGTGTTGCGCATGGTTGCCGCCCAGACCGAGCGTCTGGAAACGGAAATTGACGAGATGATCAAGCGGCTTGAGCCGCTGAAATCCTTCATCCTGCCTGCCGGTTCCGCTCTTTCGACACAGCTTCACCTCTGCCGCACGGTCGCGCGCCGCGCCGAACGTCTGACCGTCGAATTGGCCACCATGGAATCGGTTAACGATGCCGCGGTAACCTATCTTAACCGCTTGTCCGACTGGTTCTTCGTCGCCGCCCGCATCGCCAACGACGAAGGTCGCAGCGACGTGCTTTGGGTTCCGGGGGCGAACCGCTAAAATCGGCGCGGTGTCCGGTGGACAGCCCGGCACCCGCAAGGGCAAACCGTTAGCCCGCTGGCGGTTCCCACAATTCAACCGGATTGCCTTCGGGGTCGTGGATGCGCGCAAAGCGCCCCACGCCTTCCATCGTTTGCTCGTGACTGATCTCAATCCCGGCGGCCTGCAATTGCGCCACCATCGCATCCAGATCGTTCACCCGGAAATTAACCATGAACGCGCGGTCCTCCGCGAAGTAATCGGTATCGGCCGCAAAGGGCGCAAAAACCGTCACACCCGCCTCGCCAATCCACGGCGGTGTGGTCATATCGGTGGGCGCGGGGTTGATCCCAAGGTGGGTTTCATACCACGTCGCCAATGCGCCCGGGTCCTTCGCCCGAAAGAACAGACCGCCGACGCCAACCACCTTTTCCATCACGTATCTCCTCAGATTCTGCGCGATCTTAGCACAAAGCATTCAAAACGCGGCGTCGCTGGAACGAAACGCGTCGATTTTACACTGTTTTCTATCCGCCGCCTTCGCTAAACCGGCTGAGAAATGACCGGGGGTGACCCCGAACGCGAAGGAGTTAGCGCAAATGAAGGTGTTGGTGCCTGTCAAACGCGTCATCGATTACAACGTGAAAGTGCGCGTCAAAGCGGACGGATCGGGTGTCGATTTGGCGAACGTGAAAATGTCGATGAACCCGTTTGACGAGATTGCTGTCGAACAGGCCATCCGCATGAAAGAGGCCGGAGCGGCCGACGAAATCATCGCCGTGTCCATCGGTGTGAAGCAAAGCCAGGAAACCCTGCGCACGGCCCTCGCCATGGGTGCGGATCGCGCGATCCTGATCGTGGCCACCGATGACGTCCACAACGACATCGAACCGCTGGCCGTGGCAAAACTGCTGAAAGCCGTCTGCGACGAAGAACAGCCCGGGGTTGTTCTGTGTGGCAAGCAAGCGATCGACAACGACATGAACGCCACCGGTCAAATGCTGGCCGCGCTCACAGGCTGGGCGCAGGCGACATTTGCCTCGGACGTTCAGCTTGACGGCGACAGCGCGGTCGTAACCCGCGAGGTCGATGGCGGCTTGCAGACAATTAAGGTCAAAATGCCCGCAATCATTTCTGTCGATCTGCGTCTGAACGAGCCGCGCTATGCGTCTTTGCCCAACATCATGAAGGCGAAGAAAAAGCCGTTGGATGAAAAAACACCCGAAGACTACGGCGTCGACATAACCCCGCGTCTGCAGATCGTCTCAACAGGCGAGCCGGATCAGCGCAAGGCGGGTGAAATGGTCGGATCGGTCGATGAACTGGTTGCGAAACTCAAAGAAGCGGGGGCCGTAGGATGAGCGTTCTACTCTTAGCCGAAGTGAACAGCGGTGAATTGTCCGTTGATGCCACATCCAAAGCGGTGACGGCGGCGAAACTGATGGGCGACGTCACGGTTCTTTGCGCGGGCGCATCTGCCGCCGCTGCGGGCGCGGAAGCTGCGAAAATCGAC
>JABDQU010000252.1 GCA_013042105.1 Boseongicola sp. | reverse complement strand
CGGCAAGGGGTAAGGCCTATGCCCAGTCCTTGGGTGTTGCGCCGGATCGCGCGTATGGCGACTGGAAAGAGATGCTGGCAGGCGAGAGGGATCGTGACGACAAGGTCGATCTTGTCACTGTTGCCACACCGAACAACACGCATTTCGAGATCACCAAGGCCTTCCTGGAGGCCGGGTTCAACGTGCTTTGCGAAAAGCCGATGACGATGACGGTGGAAGAGGGCGAGGAGATTGTGCAGATCGCGAAATCGACCGGCAAAACCTGCGCTGTTAACTATTGTTATTCTGCCTATCCGATGGTGCGGCAGATGAAAGCGATGGTTGCAGCGGGCGAGCTTGGGGCCATCAGAACGGTGGTTGCGAACTTCAGCCACGGCCACCATGCAGCCGGTGACGACGCGGAAAATCCGCGCGTGCGCTGGCGCTATGATCCGGCGCAGGCGGGTGTTTCGGGGCAGATGGCCGATTGCGGCATTCATGCGCTGCATATGGCCAGCTTTGTGATCGGTGACGAAGTCGAAAAGCTGTCGGCGGACTTTGCGTCAACCGTGAAGGGGCGCGTTCTGGAAGACGATGCCATGGTAAACTTTCGCACAACAAAAGGCACTGTCGGGCGGCTTTGGACCTCGACGATTGCGCTTGGGCGCCAGCACGGTTTGGACATCGCGGTCTATGGTGAAAAGGGCGGCATGCGGTGGGCGTCCGAACAACCGAACCAGATCATTTACAACCGGCTTGGGGGTCGCACCGAGATCATCGAAAAGGGCGAGGCGGGTCTGTCCGAGGACGCGCAACGCATGAGCCGCGTTGCCATCGCGCACCCCGAGGGCTTCCCTCTGGCGGTCGCGAATATCTACGTCGATCTGGCGGCGAAACTGCGCGGCGAAACGAAGGGCAACCTGCCGACAGCAGAAGACGGTTTGCGCTCGATGGCGGCGGTGTTTGCGGCGGTGGATTCGGCGTCAAAAGACGGCGCCTGGGTCGATGCGCGCCCGCCGATGTTCCGTTAGGGTTTGACGGGGCGCAGGGTGCCCCGTTCGATAATCTCGCAGGCAAAAAACCGACCTTCCGGAGGCCGTTCGGGCTTGTCGAGCATCGCCACGACCAGCTCGACCGAACTGTCGATGATCTGACGAATGGGCTGGCGAATGGTCGTGAGGTTGATGTTCTCCCAACGCGCCATATCCATGTCGTTGAGACCGATGATCCCGACATCCTTTGGCACGTTCAATCCCTTGTCCGCAATCGCACTCAGCGCCCCGATTGACAGAACGTCATCACCGCAGAAATAGGCGTCGGCGGGCATCTGTTTGAGCAAATTCAACATCTCGGCGCGACCTGCGTCGAAGGAATAGGCGGTGGCGAAAGACTCGGTGACCTCGATCCCTGGCGTGACGCTTAGCACTTCATTAAACCCTTTACGCCGGTCGATGGTTGACGTCGCTTCACGCGGTCCCCCCATGAATCCGATGCGCTTGTATCCCCGGGCAATCAGCGTGCGGGCGGCCATGCGACCACATTCCACGTTGTCGATCCCAACCACATTCACGCGCGGACTGGCCGCGATGCGACCGAAGGAATGCACCACCGGAACACGGGCTTCCTGAAACGCCAGAGCGAACTCGGGTGACAAGGTAGATGACGCCACGATGACCCCATCCACCGAATATTGCCGCAACAGTTGCAGGGTCGATTCGGGGTCGGTCTGATCGGTCAGATTGACCAGAAGCGGGCGCAAACCACGTTCCTGCAGGAGCCGCGTAAAGAGATCAAAAACCTGCAAGAAGAACGGGTTATGAAAGTTGTTCGAGACAAGCCCGATAAGCTTGGTGCGCCCCGTCGTAAGGGAGGATGCAAGCGCGTTCGGGCTATATCCAAGCTCGGCAGCGGCCTTTTCGACCTTGCGCCGCGTCTTGGCGGAAACCGAGGCCCCTTCCGTGAACGTGCGCGAGACCGCCGAGCGGGACACGCCGGCCTTTTCGGCCACGTCTTTCAAAGTTACTGGCATGAAACCCTTCGTGTTCTGACTGCCCTGCCTGCTTAACTATAAAAGTCCCGAGCGGCTTTTTGCAACCGGTTGCATTATTTTCTGTCCTGTGCTTCTTTGATGCTGCGGGGAGGTCATTCACCTCGCCAATCAAATGACTGAACGTTCTGGGAGGACACAATGAAAACTCTTATTACATCGCTTGCGGTTGGCGCAGCGGTTCTGACGGCTCCGGTTGCTGCAATGGCAGCGGGCCATGGTGAGCTGAAGTATGTGCTGGTCAGCCATGCACCTGACAGCGACACATGGTGGAACACGATCAAAAACGGTATCGCACTTGCCGGTGAGCAAGTCGGCGTCGAGGTCGAGTATCGCAACCCGCCAACTGGTGACATCGCCGACATGGC
>JABDQU010000250.1 GCA_013042105.1 Boseongicola sp. | reverse complement strand
TCAAGCCCACCTGAGTAGGCCAGTACAACTTTCTTCGGTGCGGACACGATATTTCCCCGGATTTGTGCAGTATCGGCGCGCGTTTACGGTGTTTTTGGAGTGGGAACAAGATGGCGCAAATTGATCTGTGCCGCCACAACACAGTATTTGGCACAGGCATGCGGCCATTCTCCCTTACGCAATCCACGCCCGGTTCGCTAATCCAAACCCATGTCCGCTTATGCCGCCTCAAAGATTGTGGCCGGTGTCAAGAATTGAGTGGTTCAGGTCGAAATTCGTCCATACACCACAACTTAAATGGCCGGACGACAGGAATTCCAAGCGGCAGAATCGCAACTGACTACAGGGCGAACACTGTTTTTAGTTCGGTTTTGGAGTTGTTGAAAGCGGTTTGGATTGCATTGATATTGAGGTCTGCATCCGGTGCCTCTCGAAAGGCGGCTTCAGCGGCACGGCACAGCTCGCTCACTCTGGAAAGCCCAATATTCAGGGCGCTTCCTTTGACGAAATGAAGATCCTTTGCCACGGTTTCAGTCGAATATACGGAAAGTCGCTCAAGCGCTTCCGCGACTTCTTCAAAGAACATCTCGACCACCTCGGCGAAGTCGTCCTCGCCAACTTCTGACTTCAACTCTTCGATACGATTCCAGTCTATCATTTGCTTGCCTTCCCGGTTTCGGACGTTGTCTTTCAAAAAGGCGTTAATGCGATGTTTCCACGCGTATTTATCAAGATTTTTAGCTTTCATGCCTCGTTAACTTCATACCGTCATCAATCGCTTCATGAACGCTCCGATGCTTGTCAAAACCGCTGAGGATAGAACGGACCAAGGACGTCCGATTCTTGTCGTTGATGACAGCCGTGCACATCGGCGCTTGCTGACGAAAACTCTGGCACGGTGGGGCTACACGACGATTGAGGCAGACAGTGGCGAGTCGGCCTTGGCGATCTGTCGGTCTGTCGAGGTTGATTTCGTGATTAGCGATTGGATGATGCCGGGTATGTCGGGAATCGCGTTCTGCCGTGCCTTTCGCGAGTATATGGGAACCAAGCCCGCCTATTTCATTCTTCTGACGGCGCAGACGGAACGCGAAGTTCTTGCGGAGGGGTTGGAAAGCGGGGCTGATGACTTCCTGTCCAAACCATTCAACACGGTCGAAATGAAGGCGCGCATCACGGCTGGTGAACGGGTCCTGTCGGCCCAACTTGATCTGAAGAAAAAGAATGACCTTCTGACAAAGACGCTTGGTGAACTGCAGGATTTGTACTCTGCAATTGATCGTGACTTGTTGGAAGCGCGGCTTTTTCAACAGGCTCTTGTTCCGGAGAGACACTTCAGTTTGTCGGGTGGGACTGCTTCGCTGCTTTACGAGCCAAGCGGACACGTGGGTGGCGATCTTGTGGGTGTCTTTCCGATCTCCGAGAAGCGATATGGAATCTATGCCGTTGATGTGGCCGGTCACGGTGTGGCTTCGGCATTGATGACCGCGCGTATAGCCGGCCTTCTCAATCCTTCATCGCCGGAGCGCAACTTGGCGCTTACGACTGACGACAAGGGTGCCCGTGTAATGCGTCCGCCCGACGAGGTTTGCACGGCATTGAATGACCTGTTGTTGGCCGAAATCGAAACTGATCGCTATTTGACCATGGTTCTCGCAGACGTCGATCTGGAATCGGGGCGTGTGACATTGTCTCAGGCGGGTCATCCCAGTCCGGCCATCCTGCGTTCGGATAGAACCGTTGAGTATGTTTCGTCCTATGGCATGCCAATCGGACTGATCCCGAATGCAGAGTTTTCGACTTTCGAAATTCAACTTTGTGTGGGTGATCGCCTACTTTTGCACTCTGACGGTATTACAGAATGCCCGCTCCATGGCTCCGAGACCCTGCTGGAAGAGGAGGGGTTTGAGGCTCTGCTTTTGGAAATTTTCGAAAATAGTGGGGTAGATTTCATCAACGCCTTGCATGATGGCCTGTCAAAGGTCTCCGGACTGAACGATTTCCCTGACGATCTTTCCGCGGTTCTTCTGGAGCGCACCGCCTAAAAGCTCTGTCTCAAACGCTCCAAGAACATTGCATCGCCTTCGTTACCTGCCAGCGCAATCGCATTGGCTAAGCTCATCCATACAGCGTGATGAGTTGGCTCTATTGGGGGACCAAGACACAGAGCTGGCCGTGCCAAGTATATGTGGCATATTTTTTCGGCCCACAGTTCGTACTCCGGCATAAAAGTGAAGCGCCTGAATGCCCCAAGCCTGACCGGCGTATCGATTCGCCAACCGGTTTCTTCATAGACCTCGCGATGAAGTGCTCTGACAGGCTGTTCCCCAGGATCGATCCCACCACCGGGCAATTGGTATTCTGGCTTCGGCTCAGACTGATATGTCATCAAGACGGCGTTGCCCCGCAAAAGAACGGCGTATATCCCCGGGCGTCGTCTATATCGCTTGCCCGGCACAACCGGTTCACCAATCCGGGGGATCATACTATTGGTCCTCGCCTTGCAGCCCCTATATAGACGAGGTATGCACGCGCCCGCTGCGCAAGGAAACCCCATGAATATTGGCTCTAAAATCGCTTGGGACGATACGGTATTGCCGTTCCAGCTCGATCGCACTGACACCCGAGGCCGGATTGCGCGCCTTGACGGGTTGCTTCAACAAGCATTGTCTCAACATGATTACCCGACTCTCATTGAGGCATTGGTCGCGGAAACAACGCTGCTGACTGCACTGATCGGACAGACAATAAAACTGCGCTGGAAGTTGTCGATTCAAATCCGTGGAGACGGCCCCGCGCGTTTGATCGCGACGGATTACTATGGCCCGAAAGAGGACGGCTCGCCTGCACGTATTCGCGCCTATGCTAGCTTCGATGAAGAGCGCCTCGACCCGACTGCGGATCCCTTTACCCAGATAGGCAAAGGCTATTTCGCGATTCTGATCGATCAGGGCGAGGGTACGGTGCCGTATCAGGGCATTACGCCTATCGCCGGAGGCTCGCTGTCGGCTTGTGCTGAAACCTATTTTGCCCAATCCGAGCAACTGCCGACGCGTTTTGCGCTTAGCTATGGACAGGCACAGTCCCCCGGCGAAGAGATGCATTGGCGCGCTGGCGGCATTATGGTGCAGCAAATGCCAAAGGCGTCTCCTTCTGTCGCTGACGAGGGCTCGGGCGAGGGTGGTCTCCTGTCGCCAGCTGACGTCCTAGAAGGTGAAGAGGCTGAAAACTGGAACCATGTGAATGTGTTGCTGGAAACGGCAGAGGAGATTGAACTTATTGGTCCTACGGTGCAGCCGACCGACCTTTTGGTGAGACTCTTCCACCAAGACGGCCCGCGTGTCTTTGATGCGCAACCGATTGAATTTGGTTGTACATGCTCTGCCGATCGCGTGCGCCAGTCTCTTTCTATCTATTCAGCACGTGACATCGGGCACATGACGACGGACGAAGGCATCGTGACTGCCGACTGCCAGTTCTGCAGCGCTCACTACGAATTCGATCCAAAAACGCTGGGCTTCGAAGCGGAAGAAAATGACAAGTGACATCCGCCAGCGCTTTGAAAAGGCGCTGGCGAAAACCGGAAGGCCGTCCTCGGACTTCGATCTGAATTCCGACGTTCAACTGCCGCCAGAACGTCGTTTGCGTCCGGCCGGTGTTTTGCTTGCGGTCGCTCCCAGAGAAACGGGTGCGGTTATGTTCCTCACCAAGCGCGCACCAACGTTGAAGCATCATCCAGGACAAATCGCATTTCCCGGCGGTAAAGTTGACGACGGTGATGCCGATCCGGTTGCTGCAGCGCTGCGTGAGGCTCACGAAGAAATCGGACTACAGCCCTCAATAGTTGAGGTGCTTGGCGCATTACCTGCCCACGAGACTGTGACAGGCTTTCAGGTAACCCCAGTCTTGGCGCTGGTGGACGAACCTTTTGTGCCGATCCTGGAATTGGGTGAAGTTGCCGAAGTTTTTGAAGTTCCAGTTGCCCATGTTCTGGATCGCAATCGATACTCAATTCAATCCCGTCGCTGGCGTGGCACGAGACGTGCCTACTTTACGGTCCCATGGGGACCCTATTACATCTGGGGTGCAACCGCGCGCATGCTTTGCGCCCTGGCAGACCGGATGGCGGATGACTCGGATTAAGGCAGACTGGCTGGCGAATGCCGACACGCAGCGTGTCCTCGATTTGCTGATCACAGGTGGTCATCAGGCGTTCGCTGTCGGTGGTTGCGTTAGGAACACAATTCTACGTGTTCCAGTCAGTGACATTGATATTGCCTCTTCTTCCTTGCCGGAACAAACGATGCGCTTGGCCAAATCGGCTGGGATCAAGGCTGTTCCCACAGGCTTTGATCACGGCACCGTAACCCTCGTCGTTGACGACACTCCATTTGAGGTCACAACCTTCCGCCGCGATATCGAAACAGATGGGCGACGTGCGATTGTCGCTTTTACAGATGACATCGCGGAAGATGCGCGCCGACGGGATTTCACAATGAATGCCCTCTATGCGGATGCCTCTGGTGTATTACACGACCCCATTGGCGGCATGCAGGATTTGCTCAAGCGCCGGGTCCGGTTCATCGAAAACGCCGATGAAAGGATCAAAGAGGACAACCTAAGAAGCCTGCGGTTTTTCCGGTTTCATGCACAATATGGTGATCCCCTCGAGGGGCTGGATCCAGATGCGCTTGCCGCAATTTCTAACAATCTCTCCGGACTGGATGGCCTTGCTGGCGAACGAGTCGGTGCCGAAATGCTCAAGCTCTTGGCAACGCCTGATCCGGCTCCGTCGCTTGCGGGAATGTCAGCAACGGGCGCTTTGATGGCGATCTTGCCCGGTTCGAATCCTCAATGGATTGCCCCAATGGTGCATCTCGAACAGGAATCGGGACAGCCACCAGATGCGATACGTCGACTGGCCGCTTTGGGCGGTGAAGACCCGGCAGTCCGTTGGCGACTTTCGCGATCAGATGCCAGGAAAGTCGGTCAGCTTGCGGAGCTTGCTCTTGGGGTAACGTCGGTTTCGGAAGTTGCATGGCGCTATGGCAAAGAAACTGCGTGGAATGTAATCCTGACCCGCCAGGCGTTGAGCGAGCTGCCTTTGCCTGACAAAACGGAGGCAGCAATTGAACGCGCTGCTGCTGCAAAATTTCCATTGAGAGCCAAAGATCTCATGGATCACCTTTCGGGTCCTCCGCTTGGAGCGGCGTTAAAACGAGCGGAAGCCGCTTGGATCGAAAGCGATTTTGACCTTTCCAAAGATGCGCTCAAAGACGTTGCGTTGAAAGAGGGATGACAGGCGGGCCTTGATCGTCTAGGACAGTAGGGCCGAAAAAGGAGGGCGCACTATGATTTACAGGATCTGTATCCCGGATAGCTGACCGGCCCGATCCTGTTTTGGGTTCGCGCTGCGCCAACCCTCTCATAATGCATTTTTGCTCGACCTCCCGGAGCGCCCGCCATGTTTCGATATCTAGAAAACCTCGTTGATCCCTATTGTGATTATCCCATAACTGATCGCCCGCCGCAGAAGCTTTGGGCTTTCATTTGGGAGTACTGCCAACCCTTCAAGAAGGTGTTTGCAATCACTGGCGCTTTGACAATGCTCAGCGCTTTGATCGAGGTTTGGCTGATTGCCTACCTTGGACATCTTGTCGATACTTTAGCGGATACCGACCCAGATACCTACTGGACGGACTACGGTCTCGAGATGTTGCTTCTTGCCCTGTTCTTGCTTGTTTTGCGGCCATTGATCCAAGTGATTGATGTCGGGCTTCTCAATAACGCGATTATGCCCAACTTTGGCACACTGATCCGCTGGCGGGCGCACAGTCATGTTCTGCGCCAGTCCGTTGGCTGGTTCGAGAATGACTTTGCCGGTCGGATCGCAAACCGGATCATGCAAACACCGCCAGCGGCAGGCGAAGCCGTGTTTCAGGTCTTTGACGCCATGGCCTACTCAATCGCGTATATAGGCGGCGCATTCATTCTGTTGTCTGGCTCGGATCCCCGGCTAATGATCCCTCTTGCGATCTGGCTGGCACTTTATCTGATGCTGGTGCGTTGGGTCATTCTTCGCGTTGGTCCGGCCAGCAAGGCGGCGTCTGACGCTCGAAGCGCAGTTACGGGGCGTGTCGTTGATAGCTACACCAATATCCACTCTGTCAAAATGTTCGCTCACACCGATGTAGAACGTTCATATGCACGCGATGCTATCGAGCATTCGCGCGTCACGTTTCAGCGCGAAATGAGGCTCTACACGGTGATGGACGTCTTCCTAACCTTGATTAACGGCTTTCTTATAGTCGCCGTGGTTGGTTGGGGTATCTGGCTCTGGTCAACCGGCGCCGCGTCCATTGGTGTGGTCGCACTGGCGTCAGCTTTGGTCCTTCGTTTGAACGCAATGACCGGCTGGATCATGTGGGCGTTATCGTCATTCTTCCGCAACCTTGGCGTGGTTGCAGAAGGGATGGAGACGATTGCTCAGCCGATTACACTTGTGGATGCTCCCGATGCAGCCCCGCTTGAGCTGACCCAGGGGCGCATCTCAATGAGTGGGCTGTCGCACCACTATGGCAAGGGTTCGGGCGGGCTCGACAAAATCGATCTCACCATAAATCCGGGTGAAAAAATCGGACTGATCGGGCGATCTGGCGCAGGCAAGTCGACGCTCGTGAAGCTGCTTTTGCGGTTTTACGATCCCGACGGCGGCACAATTACAATCGACAATCAGGATATTACCAAAGTCACGCAGGATAGCCTGCGCGCCCAGATCGGTATGGTTCAGCAAGACAGTTCGCTCCTTCATCGCTCTGTTCGCGATAACGTGTTGTATGGTCGCCCTGACTCGAATGAGGCTGAAATGATCGACGCGGCACATCGTGCAGAAGCGCATGATTTCATTCTCGATCTTGAGGATCCTGAAGGTCGCAATGGTTATGATGCCCATGTCGGTGAGCGTGGTGTGAAATTGTCGGGTGGCCAGCGCCAGAGGATCGCATTGGCGCGCGTCATTCTAAAGAACGCCCCCATCCTGATCCTGGATGAGGCGACAAGCGCACTCGATTCTGAAGTCGAGGCTGAGATTCAGAAGACACTCTACGGAATGATGGCGGGTAAGACGGTAATCGCTATCGCGCACCGGCTGTCGACCATCGCGCAGATGGACCGGATCCTTGTGCTGGATGGCGGTCATATCGTGGAACAAGGCACCCATAGCGAGCTTTTGGCGCTGGGCGGTCTATATTCCCGGTTCTGGGGCCGACAATCTGGCGGCTTCATAGACACCGAAACCGAGGCAGCAGAATGATCCGTCGCGCCGGAGAACTCATTGACGCATTTCAACCCGCTGAGGGTGATCCGCCACGCACTCTTGGCGCGTTTTTCCGGTGGGCGCTTGCCGGCTCTTTTCCGGTCCTTTTTCTTGCTGGCCTGATCTCTGCCGCGGCGGGAACACTTGAGGTGATGTCCGCTATATTGCTCGGCTATGTGGTCGATACGGCGATTGGGTCGGACCCAGAGTCGTTCTTCACGGCCAACTGGGGCCTTGTGCTGCTTGTTCTCGGCTTTTTTGTCATAGCACGCCCCGTGTTCTTTGGGCTTTCCTCGATGGCAAATTCGGTCGTTGTTCTGCCCAATCTAAACCCGCTCGTATTGACCCGTCTGCATCGATGGACACTCGGGCAGGCGGTCACGTTTTTTGACGACGACTTCGCGGGCCGCATCGCACAGAAGCAAATGCAAACCGCGCGGGCATTGACGGATGTCGCAGGCGAAGTGATTAACGTTCTTTGTTTCGCCATCGCCTCGCTCGTAGCGTCGGCAATCTTGCTCACCACTATCAACGGATGGATGGCTCTGTCGCTGGGTGTCTGGCTCGTTTTGTATCTATTGATGATCCGCTGGTTCATGCCGCGTATTCGCCTGCGCTCAAAGGCGCGGGCGAACGCTCGTGCAATGGTGACAGGGCAGATCGTGGACACGATCACCAACGTCAAAACCGTCAAACTATTCGCGCATGACGCGCATGAGGAATCAGCTGCCACGGAAGCCGTGAGAAGTTTTCGCGAACGCGCTTTGGACTATGGCGTTATCTCTGCGGCATTCCGGTTTTGCCTGATGGCGGTCGCTGGCATGGTGCCGGTCATGCTGATCGGCGGGACGCTTTGGTTTTGGAGCAATGGTGCTGCCAGTGCTGGTGATATTGCCGCGGCTGGTGCCATTTCTATTCGTATCGCCCAAATGACTGGATGGGTGAGCCATGTGCTTATGATGGTTTATGCCAACATCGGCGAAGTTGAAGATGGAATGAACACGCTGACTCCGCCACGCACGTTGACCGACAAGCCGAACGCCAAGGCAATTTCCGCTATAGAACCATCAATCGAATTCCAGAACGTAAGTTTTGCCTACGGCCGCCAGAACGGAGGAGTCGAAAGCATCGATCTGAAGGTGCGCGCAGGCGAGAAGCTTGGCATCGTCGGCGCGTCTGGGGCTGGCAAATCGACTCTCGTTTCGCTTCTTCTCAGGCTCTATGACACCGAGCGGGGGCGCGTTCAGGTTGGTGGGCATGATGTGCGCGAAGTCACTCAAGAAAGCCTGCGTCGCCAGATCAGCATGGTCACGCAGGAAACGGCGATGTTTAACCGCGCAGCACGTGACAACATCCTCTACGGCAAACCTGGGGCAAATGATGCCGAAATCGAAGCGGCTGCCCGTCGTGCCGAGGCGCATGAGTTCATTCTAGGACTTCAGGATCACAAGGGTCGTACTGGTTATGACGCGCATCTTGGTGAGCGTGGAGTGAAGCTGTCTGGTGGCCAAAGGCAACGCATAGCGCTGGCGCGTGCGTTTTTGAAAGATGCTCCAATCCTTGTGCTTGACGAGGCGACCAGCGCGCTGGATTCTGAAGTCGAAGCCTCAATCCAGTCCGCATTGGATCAGGTCATGGAAGGCAAAACTGTCCTTGCCATAGCCCACCGCCTTTCGACAATCGCCCGCATGGATCGGATTGTCGTGTTGGAGGAAGGTCAAGTTGTAGAAGAAGGCTCTCACGACGAACTGCTCTCGGCTGGCGGCACGTATTCGCGCTTTTGGCAGCGTCAGTCCGGAGGGTTCATTGGGATCCATGAGGCGGCTGAGTAAATGACTACTGTCACAATTGAGCGGCTAGGCCATCACGGTGATGGTATTGCGCGCGGTCCGATTTTTGCGGCACGCACCCTGCCCGGCGAAACGGTTGAGGGAGTGCTTGAGGGCACGCGCTTAACTGCGCCGCGAATACTTACGCCGTCGACGGATCGCGTCTCCCCAAAATGCAGACACTACAAAAGCTGTGGTGGTTGCGCTTTGCAGCATGCTTCCGATGGATTCGTGACGGGCTGGCAAAAGGATGTCGTTTCTCGCGCGCTCGAAGCGGTCGGCCTCGAAGCGCCAATTCGTAACTTCCATACCTCACCTGCTGGGTCGCGTCGGCGCGCTACGTTCACCGGCCGCCGGACCAAGAAGGGCGCAATCGTAGGATTTCATGGCCCAGCGAGCGATTCCTTGATCGATGTTCCCGATTGCCAGATCATTCGACCATCACTTCGCGCAGTGCTTCCAGCGCTTGAGGAAATCACTTGTCTTGGCGCTTCCCGCAAGAGCGAGCTTAGGCTTTCTGTGACCGACACCGACACGGGTCTTGATGTTTTGGTGAGCGACGGCAAACCTCTGGAAGACAATCTGCGCGCACGTTTGATTGAAATTGCCAACCAGTCTGGTTTCGCTCGGATAAGCTGGAACGATGACGTGATTGCCCAACGTGTGGCTCCAATTTTGCACATGGGGACAGCACCAGTTCCGGTTCCGCCCGGTGCCTTCCTTCAATCGACAGCAGAAGGTGAAGCGGCGCTCCTTGCCTCTGTTCAAGACGCTCTTGGCGGGGCGGGAAAGATCCTCGATTTGTTTGCTGGGTGCGGAACCTTTGCGCTTCCGTTGTCACTCGGGGCAGAAATCCATGCCGTTGAAGGTGAGCAAGCGCTGCTGGACGCTTTGGATGCCGGTTGGCGGCATGCCACTGGCTCTAAGCGTGTCACTATTGAGCGTCGCGATTTGTTCCGGCGGCCCATGACTCCTGACGAAATCGAGCGTTTCGACGCTATCGTGATTGATCCCCCGCGCGCGGGTGCCGAGGCTCAGGTAACAGAGATTGCTGCTGCAAAAGTGCAACGCGTTGCATCCATATCGTGTAACCCCGTCACCTTTGCGCGGGATGCCGCATTGTTAACGAATTCCGGTTACAAATTGAATTGGATCGATATCGTCGACCAGTTCCGCTGGTCGACACATATTGAAATAGTGGCTGAGCTGACGCTTGTGTGACAGGGATTCACGAAGCGTTTGCAATGCGCTATACGAAAATTGAGGTAACGAGATCGGGCAACGATCATGCAATTCACAAGGCGCTTTGCGCTACTTGGCATCTTGGCAACTGCGTTGTCCGCCTGCGCATCGAAATTCCAGACATACAATGGCCCCGAGGTGACACGCGTTGTTGTGCTTAAAGAAAGGCGCAAGATGTATCTGCTCAATGGAAATCGGGCGCTGAAGTCCTATGACATTGCGCTTGGTTTCGCTCCGGATGGCGACAAGATGATTGAGGGTGACGGTAAGACACCGGAGGGGCACTACCGTATTGACCGACGCAATCCCGACAGTCGCTTTCATCTTTCTCTCGGTATCAGCTACCCAAATCGGCGCGATGTCGCCGCTGCGGAAGCCTTGGGGAAAGATCCCGGTGGCGATATCTTCATCCACGGCGAAGGGACGCTTTCAAGCAAGCTCAAGCCAGACTGGACTTGGGGGTGCATTGCCGTCACCAACAAAGAGATTGAGGAAGTTTATGCGATGGTGCGCACGGGCACGATCATATCGATCTTCAAGTAGCCGGAAGTCCGGCTGCATTTCCGGCACCAACCACCATTGTCCACCAAATCTTACCGTTGGGTTCTTGAAACCAAGCAAAGCCAAGATCCGTTGCGCGCGGGTCCAGTATGACATTCCGAGTATCGGGTTTTTCCATCCAGGCCGAAAGCGTTTCAAGCTCGGATTCATACGTTTCGGATATGTTCTCAGCCAGAAGTGTGCCCGTATATCCAACGCGCGACACACGGTCCAAGGGGCTCGAACCGTCTGATCCAAAATGCCAAGGACGGTTTTGTACCGACATATCCCGTGAATGGGTCGCAGCGGCGGCATTCAGTTCGGAAGACAGACGCACTTGCCCTGCACCCGATGCGCCACGAAGCGCATTTACACCGTCCAAAACGCGAAACTGAATATCCGCCGCGTCACTTTCGCTAATTATATAAAGCTGGGGCAGCGGCTTGCCGTCTGGACCAATCTGCGGCTCGGGTGTCGCGCATGCGGCAACAAAAAGCGCCATAGTGAAAGCAAAAAGTGTGCGGAACATCGTTTTCGAACCTTTGGATGATTTTTACCGCCATACAGCGAACTTTCGCTCGATTCAAACGCAAGTGTCACACTATAGGCCAACTAACGCCGCTGTGAATTGAAGGTGTTGCAAAGGATCTTTAAAGTCTTCGCGAACACGGCCTTGAGCGAGACCCCGAATGACTGACTTCTCTAATCCAAAGTTTAACCGTCGTGCGTTTATTGCGACAGGGGCATCCGTTTTGGCAGCCCCTGCAATTGCGCAATCTGTTGAAGGGTCCGAGCAGGATGGCCAAATTGTGCGCCGGAATGCCTCAAGCTTCCGGGCGTTGGAATGGCAGCCCTATTTTGACAGCCTGCGCAATGGAGCGATTCTGGTCGACCTGACATCCCGGGCGCTGCACTACTGGGACGAAACTGAAACGATTTATAAGCTCTATCCTACGTCTGTGCCGCTCAGCGAAGATTTGACCCGTCGCGGCCGCACAAAAGTCGTGCTCAAGGACCCTGAGCCAGACTGGCGGCCAACGCCTTCGATGAAAGAACGTAACCCGGACTGGCCCGACTATATGCCTCCCGGCCCCGACAATCCGCTCGGCGTGCGCGCACTGCACTTGACGTGGACGTACTATCGCATCCACGGAACCCATGACACGCGAAAAATCGGTCGTCGTTCATCCAACGGCTGCATCGGCCTTTATAACGAACATATCACCGAACTTTATGAGCTTGCCGAAGTTGGCACCCAGGTTCTGTTGATTTAACGGATTTCCAGTTTTCTGAATTCTGACAGCTTTCCGCCGAACCCGCGGGATGCCTCTCATGACTGACGCGTTTTTGGTTCTACGGAAGTATGCCACTGTGGACACCCATCGACCGGCGGTCAGGCGTGGTGGGCAATGCTCGCGATCAACCCACCTCGCAGGGGGGCCTTGCCTGTATTTCGGGTGCCATGGCGATTCTCCAAATGTGGGACCACTTTGAGTTTCAGCACTTTCTTACGGGCTTTCAGTCGGAAAATGGACCTTCCGAGGCAGCATAACGAAAATGGGTCTGTCGCCCGATGGCACCAGCGTCGTCACTTTGGTGGATCCAGCGGCGATTCCAGGTGGAAAGCTGACCACGTAAGATCTACTCGATCCAGCCCTTCAAATTGTCCGAAATCGCTTCTGAAAGTGCGGCGATATGCGCATCATCGTCGTTGAGACACGGAATATAGGTGAAGTGCTCGCCACCAGCTTCTTCGAAGCTTTCGCGGATTTCTTCGTTAATCTCTTCCAAAGTCTCAATGCAGTCGGCTGAAAACGCTGGCGCAATGACGGCAATCCTCTTCTTGCCACCTTCAGCCAGGCGGGCGACTTCCTCCACCGTATAGGGCTGCAGCCACTCTTCCGGCCCAAAGCGGCTTTGGAAGGTCGTGACGATCTCGGACTTGTCCCAGCCCAAACGCTCGCGAAGAAGGCGTGTCGTTTTTTGACACTGGCAATGATAGGGGTCACCCTCCATCAGATAGCGCTGTGGAACACCGTGATACGAGCAGACAAGGATGTCGGGCTTGGTATCCATCACGCCATAGGCGCGCTCCACGGACTGTGCCAAGGCATCAATGTAGGATGGACGATCAAAATACGACGGGACGGTTCGGACCGGAGGTTGCCATTTCTCAGTGATTAGAGAACGGAAAAACTCATCATTCGCTGTGGCTGTCGTTGCCCCTGCGTATTGCGGATAAAGAGGAAAAAACAATATCTTACGGCACCCACGCTCCGCCATTATGCGAACCTTGGATTTTGTTGATGGGTTGCCGTATCGCATGCAAAAATCCACGACGACGTCGTCGCCATAGCGTTTAGCCATGTCTTCGCTGATCTTCTTTGTCTGCGCCTTCGTGATGGTCATGAGGGGGCTTTCGCCCTGCTCCTCGTTCCAGATTGATTTGTAAGCAGCACCACTGGAAAACGGCCGCTTGCTGAGGATTACGGCCTGCAGAAGCGGCTGCCAAATCCAAGGGCTGTAATCGATGACCCGGCGATCCGAAAGGAACTCATTCAGATACCGACGCATCGACCAGTAGTCATATCCATCTGGCGTCCCCAGATTGGCGATAAGGACACCGATCTTCTCCGGTGCCACGGGTGGGTGGTCCGCCGGTAAATGGGTATTGCCCGTCTGAGGTGTATCTTTGGCCAACGTGCCATCCTGCATTGGTTTGTCGTCAAACATTTTAGGCGGTCCTCAGATCATTGTCTGCACTGAAAGGCCAAATAACCGGAATAACGCCTGCGTCAACTTCTCGGCGGCGTGATATGGTCGCCCGTAGGGAGTTCTTTCGTGCCTAAGGCGTCCGAAAGCCGCTTGGTCGCGGTTCCGGGACGAAGCGGTTTCGGCTGACTTTCGTCCGGCGCCCATCCCGTCAGGAAAACAAGCTCGAAGGTCGCGAGCAAATAGCCTTCGTCGTCAGAAAAGTGTGTTCGATACTGCTGCTCGGCCTCTAGAAAGAGGCGTTTATTGGCCAGTGCGCGATGTCTATTCGCAAGCGCGTTGGTTTCTCCCATCCCCCGCAGATCGCGCGCAAGATCAGCTAAATTCTTGTAGCGAACCGTGAGTGTTCTGTTGTCAGCAACGGGCAGCGCAAAGCCGGCGCGTTGCAACAAACCGCCAAGGTCACGAAGATCGCCCATTGGCAACACACGCGGGGAAAGCCCCCCAGCAACCTTGGCTTCGGCCTGCGCCAGCGCCGTGCGCAATTCGTGAAGCGTCTGGCCTCCAAAGAAAACGGCAACAAACAAACCGTCAGGCTTCAGCGCCAGCCGTGATTGGACAAGCTGCCCCACAGGGTCATCTGCCCAATGAAGCGACATCGCATGGACCACCAGATCGTATACATTGCGATCCAGGGAAAGCGCTTCATCGTCTAAGACGCCCAATGATCCCGGTAGGACAGCTTCGAATGGCTGGCGCAGTCCGCCGACAATCGCAGTCTTGGTGAACGTTTTCTTAACCTCCGCCAGTCTTTCTTCGAGATCAGTGGCTGCTTCGTTCAGCAGAAAAAACTCAGGGTTTTGCTTCGCGCGGGCGCGGTGCAGGTCGAGGGCTTTTCTGTCGGTCAGGCGAGGTGACTGGGTCATTTACAATCGAGGTAATGTTGAATGTCATTTATGCAACGCGCTTTGGGAATGGTCTATCCGGATCAGTGTGTCCTTTGCTCAGAATATGTCGATGGGCAGGGCGCGCTATGTGGCTCATGCTGGCGCGAAATGCCATTTCAAACCGGGCATTCATGCGATCTCTGCGGAACTGGCCTCATTGGCCACACGGATGGAGTGATTGACCATTGCGACGATTGCATCGCGATGCCGCGACCATGGAACAAAGGCAGGGCGGCGCTTTCGTATCGTGATGCGGGGCGACGTGTGGTTTTGGGTCTCAAACACGGCGATCGCACGGACCTTGTCCCAATCGCTGGCGGCTGGCTAGCGCGTGCTGGCACGGACATTCTGACGGACGATACGCTTCTAGTCCCCGTTCCTCTTCATTGGAGCCGACTTCTGAGACGCCGCTATAATCAGGCGGCCGAGCTCGCCAAGGCGATTGCAAAACTCTACAGTCTTGATGTTGCGCCAGATGCACTGATCAGAACCTCTCGTACAAAGCCTCAGGACGGAATGGGCGTCGATGCACGGTTTAAAAATGTAGAAAACGTAATTTCATCAGCGACCACTCCTCAAAGCCCGCTCAAAGGTCGAAAGGTTTGTCTGATTGACGATGTGATGACCTCTGGTGCGACTCTGTCTGCATCCGCGCACGCTTGCCGTGCAGCTGGCGCAACACAGATATCCGTTCTGGTGCTGGCAAGAGTCGACAAGACACCCTAAATGAAGATCAAGCCAACAGGAGGCATGATCTTGAACAACGTTGAAATCTACACTTCTCCACTTTGTGGCTTTTGCCACGCAGCCAAACGTCTCCTGACGTCAAAAGGAGTTTCGTTTTCTGAAGTTGACGTCGCGCGCGAACCTCAGCGTCGCCAAGAAATGCTGGCTCGCGCCAATGGACGCCACACCGTCCCACAGATCTTTATCGGTGAGACGCATGTAGGCGGATGTGACGAACTCTATGCGTTAGAGCGCTCCGGAAAGCTCGACCCACTCCTCGCGGCCTGAGGGGTTGCGGGTCGGCCTCATACAAACGACGGCCTCGGATACTCCCGAGGATAATCTTGTTGTAACCACTTCACTCATATCGGACGCTGCCTCGAAAGGGGCCGAGTTTGTTTTGACGCCAGAGGTGACGAATTGCGTTTCGATGTCGCGCAGTCATCAGGCATCGGTACTGCAACCTGAGAACGAAGATATTACTCTTTACGGACTGAAAAACGCGGCCCGCATCCATCGTATTTGGCTTCTTGTCGGTTCGCTGGCACTGAAAGACCCCTCCGGAGACGGGCGTTTTATAAATCGGTCATTCCTCATTGGACCAAGTGGCGAGATCTCGGCCCACTACGACAAGATCCACATGTTTGACGTCTCAATCAGCGAAACCGAGACCTACCACGAAAGTGACGGTTATCGGCCCGGAACAAGCGCGACACTGGCAAGCGTCGACGGGATCGGGCTTGGAATGACCATTTGCTATGATCTGCGTTTTCCCCACCTTTTCCGCGATCTTGCCAAGGCCGGGGCTTCAATCCTGACGGTTCCATCGGCTTTTTCGCCCGAAACCGGTGCGGCACACTGGGAAATTCTGCTTCGCGCACGCGCCATAGAAACCGGCAGTTTCGTGCTTGCGCCTGCTCAATGTGGAACGCATCCAACGTCGACCGGACGCGCGCGCAAGACTTATGGCCACTCGCTCGCGATTGATCCTTGGGGGCGCGTTCTGGCAGATGGCGGCGATTTGCCCGGGGTCACAATGGTTGATCTAAACCTTTCCGCAGTTGATGATGTCCGAGGAAGATTGCCGAGTCTGTCCCACGACAGACCTTACGGACCGGTGAAATGAGCGACAGCAAAGA
>JABDQU010000222.1 GCA_013042105.1 Boseongicola sp. | reverse complement strand
CGCCCTAGCCGTTTTGCGGTCTCATGTTCTTTCGCCCCAACCATCCAAGGCCAAGCATCAAGGGAAGGCTGGCAAACAAAAGAACTGGGGTTGGCTGAAGAGGCGGTTGATGAGGTTCTGTGGCCCTGAGGGTCAGGAACGTTGGAATAAGGCTAAAGACGGCAAAGCGGACCTTCGCTGCGCAAAGCATCAAGGTCTGAGTTGCGGGACTATGCGGTCACTGACCATATTCCGCCAAACCTACTTTGGTCAGCTTTTTTAGAAGTACCGCGACATCACCCGAGATGCGTTTCTGCGGCACATCGGGGAAAACCTCTGCCAGCGCTTGCTCCAGATCAGAGGCTAGGACTGGCTCCGCAAGCATCTCCCAAATCGCCGTAGATAAAGCATCAATGCGGTGAATTGCCCGCCCGTCGGCGTCGGCCAGATAAAGCGTTGGTCCGATCATTTTCTCAAATGTACCTTTGCGTTTTTGAACGCGAACGCCAGAAACATCTGCAGGGTTGATTGGACTGGTCAAATTGGCTTTTCTGAAAGGCTTCGCCTTTTTCTTTGCCACGCGCGGTAAGATCCGCGGGTGTGCGTCAAATGCCTTCTCAAGACAGCCAACAGCGTCGGCGAGGTCCGAGAACCTCAGCCTAAATGTGGGCTTCCTTGATAAGAAACCCGAAATAGATTGGAGCACATCAGCCGAGTGACGATCGCGCGTGAAATTCTGGTATAGTAGCACGTCCATCGCTGCATCAGCGTTAACCTTATCGAGCCGTGCCTGAACCTGATCTTCCTGTCGATCGAGAATTGCTATACCGTCAATTGGAAGGGTTTCGCCAAACTTGGGTTGACCTTCCAGACTAAGATACCTGTATTGCTTATTTTCGACGCTCGCCGCCGATTTCGTCCATTTCAGGAAATCCTCATTAAAGTGGCCCGGCAAAGGCAAGCGAAGCCTCGGCAATACCCCCATTGCGACGCCAAAGGCATTACGATTTCTGTCAAAGTAGATGGGCAACACATCATCGCTGAACACTGTGTGCCCGGCGTAGGCAAGTGCCGCAGCGAGTGTGCTTTTTCCGGAGCGTCGCGTGCTTGGAAAAACAACCAGTCGTCCATTTATCGCGACCGCAGCTGCGTGCAAACAAATCAAAGTGTCATCGGCGTCTGTCAGCGCTCTAGGCAGTGCGGAAACCAAATCACAAATGGCATTTACCTGGTCGAGCCGCCTCGGCTCGGTTTCGCCGATATGATCCTCACAATTGTACCTGTCAGGGCGGTGTGTGGACGACAAGGTGAAGAAGGGCGACTTTTTTGGTGATACCGAAACCCGCCGATATGACCAGTTGGGCAAAACGCGGTCAATGGTCTCGATAAGTTGAGGCACCCCATCCAGTTTTAGGGGTGCCTCAACGCCGTTGAATACCAAATACTCAATGCTCAAAGCGAAACGTCCCGGCCGCAATCACATACGTCCGTTTGTTCCCGCCCGCGTCAGCGCGGTCAAGTCTCGCTCTGGCATTCCTCCGAGTCTGAAGGGCTGGAGCACCCGCTTGAAGCAGAAGATGCACTTGAGACGGATGACGCGCTAGATACAGACGAAGCGCTTGATGCCGAATTTGACGAACCAGATGAGCCGCCTGAGCCACCAGAGCCGCCGCTGGCGCGCGCAACGCTAAGTGTAGTGAATGATGGCGCAGCGTAGGCACCGAGTGCCAGCGCGCCGATCCGGCCAATTGCCGTGCGTCGGGACAGGTTCTTGTCAGTCATACTGAACTCCTTGCTTCTTCGAGATTGCGGTTAATAGGATCAACAATTGGTTCTCGGCTGTGATTGCGGCAACAATGGGGCAAACACCATATGGTTTTCGTTTAAATTCGGCGAATAAACCAAATGATTATGGGCCAACACCGCGTCGAATTCATCAAGTTACCCGGGCTTCCGTCATTGAAAAGAAGCGTTTTCACGAGCAACGATCCCGAGAAAATCGACTAGTTGCAAACGTCGGCTTCGGGCTCAAAGCTGCCGTGCGCTGCACCCAGACTGGACGAACGCTACGCGGACTTTGCAACCACTGCCCCATTGAAGTTTTGGCGATAGACGCGTCTTCACCAAATGGCCGGGTCTTCCAGCGCAGCAACACACGCGCATTTGCCTTTTAGAGCGTGAAATGGCTCGTCTGTGAGCGACTGACCGATCCACCCTTCGGGAAAACTCAATGGCAAGGGCGCTGCGGCAACTTCCTCGTCGATGGGCAGAAACCCGACCTTGCCGTAGTATGCGGGGTCGCCATAGGTGATGGCCACGTCGACCCCGTCATCACGCAGCACATCGAGTGCGTGCTTCAGGAGAGCTTGGCCAATCCCTTGCCCATGCCGATCGGTTGCGACGGCCATCGGGGATAGGATGAACACTGAACGGGGGTCGTCTGAATAAGTGAGACGGGAAAAGACTGCACCGCCTATGATTTCCCCGTGGTCTTGAGCGGTGAAGACATAAAGGTCTTGGCGTGGAGTGCCGCTCAACAGATTGCGCACGAGGTCACCGATCAAGGCACCTTCTTCGGCCCCTTCTGAAGCGGTGAACGTTGCCGCAAATAGGTCAATAACCTGCGCCCCTATGCCTTCGCACGTGTCAGAAAAATCCACCCTCAAGTCCCGTCTGAATCAGCCTACGCGATGTGCAGTTAGGTCTGACATTCACCCTGCGCCTGTCAAGAACGTCTTCGTCAATCCGACCGACCGCTTCGGGCTCTTCTGAGACATCCGAGGTTTTTCGTCAGATGACTGCTCAGCCCGATTAACCGGTCATCGCGGCACGGGTTTCGGCAGGAACGTCTGCTTCGGCAGTAAGCGGACCAAGCCCAGATCCCGCTCCTATCACCGGAGAGCGGACGGACCTGTCATCAGGTCGAAGACCATCCTACGGCCCGATCCCAAAAGGCATGGCCAAAGGTTGTCTGATTACCGCTTCACGCGCCCCATCGCCGGGTCGAATAGCGGCTTGAGAGACGCTTGCGCCGGCACCCTAGTCCCAGCGACGTCTATCTCCCACTGCCCCTCGTCGACGACATTGGCTTTGAGTGGAACGTTAAGTTCAGCAAACCCAATGCCGACCGCCCCGCCGAGCGTGTGGCCATAGGC